>JAQGKJ010000732.1 GCA_028290165.1 Bradyrhizobium sp.
GCCTCGCTCGCCGCCGGCGCGCTCAACGCCGCCTCGATGATCTATTGATCATGGCAGCGAAACCCAACCCGGAATTCGGCAGGCAGGCCAGCGGCGCTGCAACCGGCCGCGCCGGTCAAGCGCTCGAACCATGTGGCGCTGCTGCTGATGGGCAGCTTTGCCATCGGCGGCGGGGCTTATGCGCTGATGCCGCGCGAAAATTGCGCCACCGCTTGCGGGCATGGATCGTATCCCTGCGGCCGTACCCCACTCTGGCCCTGTTCATGGTGCCGGTCCTTATTCTTGAGCCGGTCAAGCCGGTCGCGGCTTATCTGACGACAACAGGCCACATCGCAGCCGGGCTCATGATTCTGCTCGTTGGCGAGATGCTCAAGCTTGTCCTTATTGAACGTCTGTTCAGCATCAGCCGCGACAAGCTGATGTCGATTGCCGCGTTCGCGTGGTGCTACGACAGGCTGTGCCAGGCCCGGGAGTGGGTGGAATCCCTGAAGGGGTGGCAACTCACGCTGCGCTTGAGTCTGGTGGCCAGGCGCACCATTCGCAGTTACGTCCTCGACATGAAGACATCGCAGAAGCGGCAACGCATTTCCTGGCAGTCGCGCTGATAGCGTCATATGCAGCGCCACGACGGACGCACGATCCCGTGAAAGGACCTGCTTTAACTTGCCTGGTTGGCTCCAGCTGATGGAAACTAGTGGCCGTTCACCAACAGCGTCAGGCGCACCATGAAACGTTCCCGCCGTGTGGTTTTGACCATGATGGGTACGGCGGCCGTCGGCGCCGTATCGATGGGTTTCGTGCCGCGAAGCGATTGTGGCCCCGGACGCACGCCGGTGCCTGGCCCGGACGGCAGGCCCTATTGCCGCGCCAGCTATGGCGGCTTTGGCGGTGCGCGATTTCACGGGCACGGGCATGGTGGCCATGGTCATGGTCATGGCCACGGCGGCGGCTAGCGCGCGGTCAGCCGAAATGCGCTAACATCGTTCCATGCAGCGCATTATTTGTTCCGAGCGCGATGACTGGCGCACCACCGCTGACGAAACCGGATTCGAGTTTCACACCATCGACGGCGAGCGTTACTGGGACGAGCGCGCCTATTATGCGTTCACGCTGGATGAGATCGAGCGTCAGATCGAAGCGCCAACAGCTGAGATCGACACGATGTGCCTCGAACTCGTCGCCAGGGCGGTCGACGACGAAGACACGCTGGGCCGACTGAAAATACCGCAAGCGTTCTGGCCGCTGCTCTCGGAAAGCTGGTACCGCGACGAATCGAGCCTCTATGGCCGCCTCGACCTCTCCTTTGACGGCCGCGGCCCCGCAAAACTGCTGGAATATAACGCGGACACGCCGACGTCGATCTTCGAAGCGGCGGTGTTTCAGTGGACCTGGCTGGAGCAGGCGATCGAGCGGCAGATCATTCCTGCGCATGCCGACCAGTTCAACTCGATCCATGAACGCCTGATCGAGGCCTGGAAGAAGCTCGGCGAAGCACGCCACCTCCATCTCGCCGGCACCACCGAAAGTGACGAGGATGCCGGCACGCTGGCCTATCTGGAGGATACCGCCAGACAAGCCGGCCTTGCCACCACCCTGATCGATATCGAGGACATCGGGCTGCGTGAGAACGACGGCAGCTTCGTCGATCTCGACGACCGCGCCATCGAGCTTGCGTTCAAACTCTATCCCTGGGAATGGATGTTTCACGATGCGTTCGGCGCGCAGCTGATACAAGCGCCGACGCGCTGGATCGAGCCGCCATGGAAGGCCATCCTTTCCAACAAGGGCATTCTGCCATTGCTGTGGGAGATGTATCCGGGTCACCCCAATCTATTGCCGGCTTATTTCGAGGATGACCCGAACGCAACGAGACTCGGCGCCTCCTTCGTGCGCAAACCGCTATATTCGCGCGAAGGCGCCAATGTGGCGCTGATCAGCCAGGGCGTGACCGTCGTCGAGCAGCAAGGACCTTACGGCGCCGAGGGCTTTATCCGCCAGGCGATCGCGCCATTGCCGGATTTTTCCGGCCAATATCCGGTGCTGGGAAGCTGGCTGATCGACCACACGCCATGCGGGCTGTCGATCCGCGAGGACGAGAACCCCATCACGGGCAATACCTCGCGATTCCTGCCGCATGCGATTCTGTAGAGCTGGCTCTAGCGCGCCGCAGCAACCGCCTTCAGCACGTGCGGCAGCATCGACACGACGCCGCCGCGGGCGGTTCGGGCGGCGTTCAGGCAATACAGCCCGCGCCGCTCCGGATAGGGCTTGAAGACGTCGGAGATCCCGACCACGGATTCGGCGGCGCCCAGCGCCAGCACGCCATCAGGTTCGAGCATCCTGGAAAGACGATCGAAGATGCCGGCCTTGGTATCCTGGTCGAAATAGATCAGGACGTTACGGCAGAAGATCACGTCGAACGTGCCGAGGTGAGAGATGTCGTGCAGCAGGTTCAGTTGCCGGTGCTGCACCATGGCGCGGATATCGGAATTGAGCTGCCACAGCTCGCCGACCTGCGTGAAATGCCTGACCAGCATCTGTATTGGCAGGCCGCGCTGCACCTCGAACTGGCTGAAGATCCCGGCTTTGGATTTTTCCAGCACCGCCTGCGACAGATCGGTCGCAACAATCTCGACCCGCCACCCTGCGAGGGCAGCGAATTCCTTCACGCACATCGCGATCGAATACGGCTCCTGCCCGGTGGAAGAAGCCGCGCACCAGATGCGCAGGGCGCGCCGGCTGGCGCGCGCCTGGACCAACGCCGGCAGGATCGCCTGGCGCAGATGATCGAACGGTATCTTGTCGCGGAAAAAGAACGTCTCGTTGGTGGTCATCGCCTCGACCACCTCCGACGTCAGCGCCTCGGTGCCGCTCTTGATCTTCTGAACCAGTTCGGCGATTCCGGGAAGTCCGACCCTCCGCGCCAGCGGAGTCAACCGGCTTTCAACCAGGTATTGCTTGTCGGAAGACAGGTCGAGCCCGGAACGCTCTTTCAGAAGCTTACGCAGAAACTCATAGTCCAACGGCGTCACGAACGGTCTCCTGCAAATACGCGTACCAGTTTCGGCGCGATCTGGTTGAGCGGTAAAATCGCGGCGCAAATGCCCGCATTGGCGGCGGCGCCAGGCATTCCCCATACCACGCTGGTAGCTTCATCCTGGGCGATCACGCTGCCGCCGGCCGCGACGATCTCCTTGCCGCCGCGCATCCCGTCCGAGCCCATGCCGGTGAGCACGAGGGCCAGAATGCCGCCCTGCCAGACGTCGATCGCGGAGGCGAACAGGGGATCGACGGCGGGCTTGCAGAAATTGACCGGCGGTCCGTCATCGAGAGCGATCACGGCGTCGCCGCCATGCCGCACCACGCGCATGTGACGGCCGCCCGGCGCGAGATAGATCCGGCCGGCCCTGACGACCTCGCCGTCGACGGCTTCGTGCGCCGGCCGATGGCTCGAGCGCGCCAGATGCTCGGCGAGAATCGTCGTGAAGGTCGGCGGCATATGTTGGGTGATCAGCACCGGAAACCGATCGATCACGGGGCCGAGCTCGGTGAC
>JAQGKJ010000770.1 GCA_028290165.1 Bradyrhizobium sp.
GCCCTATCTGGTTCCGGACTCGTGGGCCAATGCGTTCTGGATCGCGACCGCGATTGCGGGCGCCGTGGTTTTCTTCGAGCTGTGGGCGATCGCCTACATTCGCGCGCGATATATGGATACGCCGTTCCTTCAAGCGGTGTTCCAGATCGTGCTCGGCGGCGTCATCGTGCTCGCGGTCGGCATTCTCATCGGCGCGGCTTAGTCAGGCGTGCGCGCGATGGTGAAACGCTATTCCAGACGTGCCTCGCGGCGCCGGCTCTGCCTGCTGGCTGGCGCGGCCTTCACGGTCGCATTGGCGCGACCGGCGAAAGCCGTCGACGAGATCCAGGTCTATAACGCCGGCATTGCCGCCGTCGGCCAGTTCACGATCCAGCAGCACCTCAACTATACCGCCAACGGGCTCAAGGACCCGCCGTTTCCGGGCGGCCTCGTCTCCAACCACGCCATCAACGGCACTCCGGAATTTGCCTATGGCGTCACCGACTGGTGGGAAGTCGGGCTCTATTTGCCGTTCGCCATCCAGGACCAGCAATTCCTCTCGAACTCCTTCAAGCTCCGCACCCTGTTCGTCTCGCCCAACGCCGAGCAGCGCAACTTTTTCTATGGCGTCAATTTCGAGTTCAGCAACACGACGCCGAAATTCGCGCAGACAAGGTTTGCGATGGAGATACGGCCCATTATCGGTGCCCGCAACGCGGACTACGAATTCATCGTCAACCCGATCGTGGACATCGGTTTCGGCAAATTTGGCGAGGCGGACTTTGCACCCGCGGCGCGCTTCGCGCGAAAGCTGGGGCAGGACCTGTTCGTGGGGCTCGAATATTATGCCGACTTTGGCAAGATCGGGGACTTCCCGAAACTTGCCGATCAGCAACACACGTTGTTTGCGGTGACCGATTTCAAGCTCGGCGTTGTGGACGTGAACTTCGGCGTTGGCTACGGATTGACGCCGGCGTCCGATCGCTTTGTCATCAAGACTATTCTGGGATACGCATTTCCGGTACCTGGAACCAATGCCGGCGCGACCGAGCGAACCAACGGTCCTGTCAATCCAATGTCACACGCTTCCGCGCGACCGTTTCAACCCTGACGAAACGCCGCCATATTTCGTGCGTTAGGTGCCACGCGTCCCGCCCGTGTTTCGATTTCAAACCTTTTCTGGGGAATCTCATGACTGCACGCTTGGAATATGGCACTACCGCAAAAGTGCTGCACTGGCTCGTCGCGGCCCTTGTGGTCGTACAATACCTGATAGGCTGGCTAATGCCGGATATTCACGGGGGCATGAAGCCCGGCGACGCCATGACTTTGCATATCTCGATCGGATTCACGATCCTGGTCCTTGTCGTCTTGCGATTGGGATGGCGGCTTGCCCATCCCGTCGCCCCCGAGAGCTCGCTTCCTGCCTGGCAGCGGCTATCCGCGGAAGCCATGCATTGGTTGCTCTATGTGCTGGTGCTGGCGACAACCGTAACCGGCTGGCTGTTCGCCTCGTTCCGCGGCTGGTCGATCTCATTCTTTTATCTCGCGCCGATGCCGATGCTGGCTTCGGGAAATGCAGAGACGGTCAAGATCATCGACGGCTTGCACCAGGCGATGGAGTGGGCGTTGCTGGTGGTGATCGGCATCCACGTCGCGGTGGCGCTCGCGCATATTTTCATCTATCGCGACCGCATCATGCAGCGGATGCTGCCGGGATAGCCGTTCTGCGGCAGTAATGGCGGTCTAGCGGCCGTCTTTAGAACGGGGCATCATCCGGTAACAGCAGAAACTAAACCGGGAGCACGTCATTGGCCAAATCGCAATGGAGCTTCAAGACCGCGACCGAATTATCGGCAGCGCTTGCGGCGAAGAAAGTCTCGGCCGTGGAACTGGCGCAGGACGCGATTCTGCGCATCGAGCGTCACGACGGCAAGATCAACGCGATATGCGTGCGCGATTTCGCTCGCGCCCTGGAGGCCGCCCGCGCCGCCGATGCCGCCCGCGCGCGCGGCGAGACCAGACCGCTACTCGGTATCCCCTTGACGGTGAAGGAATCCTACAACGCCGCGGGGCTGCCCACGACCTGGGGCTTTCCGGACCAGAAGGATTTCAAGCCGGGCGAAGACGCGCTGTCGATTTCGCGCGTCAAGGACGCGGGCGGGGTGATCCTCGGCAAGACCAACGTGCCGATCGGGCTCGGCGACTGGCAGAGCTACAACGAGATCTACGGCACCACCAACAATCCGTTCGATCTCGGCCGCACGCCAGGCGGTTCCTCCGGCGGATCGGCGGCGGCGCTCGCGGCGGGTTACGGCCCGCTCTCGCTTGGCTCCGATATCGGCGGTTCGCTGCGCGTGCCCGCCTTCCATTGCGGCGTCTATGCCCACAAGCCGACCTTCGCGCTGGTTCCGTCGCGCGGCCACACGCCGCCGCCGCTGCCGCCGCTGCCCTTCGATCGCGACCTTTCGGTGCTGGGGCCGATGGCGCGCTCGGCCGCCGATCTATCGCTATTGCTTGACGTTATCGCGGGGCCCGATCCGCTGGAAGCCGGCAAGGCGTACAGACTGGCCCTGCCGCCGCCGCGCCACGGCGAGCTCAAGGATTTTCGCGTGCTGCTGCTCGATACCGATCCGGTGATGCCCACCTCCAGTGGCGTGCGCACCGCGATCGGGAAGCTTGCCACCAACCTCGGCAAGGCCGGCGTCAAGATCGAGCGCCACAGCCGATTGCTGCCCGACTTCGCCGCCTCAACGCGCCTCTATATGCGGTTGCTGCTGTCGTTCCTCGGGGCATCCTTCGCGCCGGAGGTCTATGCAGGCGCGCAGGCCGCGGCAGCGAAGCTATCGCCTGACGATAAGAGCCTGGCTGCTGAGCGCCTGCGCGGCATTGCGCTTAGCCATCGCGACTGGGTGATGGCCGATGGCGGGCGCACGCGGTTGCGGGCGCAGTGGCGCGAGCTGTTCAAGACTTTCGATGCGGTGATCTGCCCGGTGATGCCGACGCCGGCCTATCCGCACGATCATTCGGACGACCAGGAAACACGCCGCATCAATATCGACGACAAGGACTACGTCTACCCCGATCAGCTGGCATGGCCCGGTATCGCGACGCTCCCCGGCCTGCCCGCCACCGCGATCCCGATCGGCCTTTCGCCGGAAGGATTGCCTATCGGCGTGCAGATCGTCGGCCCCTGGCTCGAAGACCGCACGCCCTTGAAACTGGCTGAATTGATCGAGCGCGAATTCGGCGGTTTTGTGCCGCCACCGATGTTTGATGATTGATGATTTCGTCATTCCGGGGCCAGGCGAAGCCTCGAACCCGGAATGACGAAGTTGTTGGAATGAGATTCCGGGTTCGCGCTTCGCGCGCCCCGAAATGACGCGAAAGGGAGAAAACCCATGAGAAACGATCTCCCTGAACTGACGAGCCTCAATCGCGATTACGTCAATTCCGTCCAGAATTCCGACGTAAAACGCTTCGACGAAATCCTCGCCGACGACTTCTATTGTTCCAACCCCGACAAGTCTCTGGTCGATCGCGCCGGATTTCTCAAGCAGACCGCGCTGCCGGTGACGATCAAAAATCTCGAAGCGCACGACGTCAAGATTCGCATCATGGGCGATTTTACGATCATCCACGCCGCGACGAGCTACACCACGCCGGACGGCCAACAGGCTTATGGGCGCTACACCGACTGCTGGGCCCGGCAGAACGGCCGCTGGCTCGCCGTATCGGCGCATGTTTCGCGGTGAGCACAGCTATCAATGATCGTCATTGCCGGGCTTGATGTTCAGTCCGGGGACATGGCCGACACCTGTTCGGGGACATGACTGATACTTTTGCCGATCGTCAAGTCGATGGCAGCGACTTGGTGAGCGGCGAAGAAAACACCGTACTTGCCGTCATCTGATGTCGGCCGGATGGCGAGGCGCTCTCCGCAAAATGCCGCGGGCACCTTCTAGAGCCGGCCTTTGAAGCTAACGTAAGCTTTGGTGGTGGATACGCTCCGCACAATCTCGTGGCTGTCGTATTCAGTCGCTGGCGAGCGCTCGGGTATTGATCGCAGGCTCGATCGGCAAAACGGGCGCGCTGGTGCAGCACCGGCACGTGGCGGTCGGCAAGCCGCGAGCATTCGTCGAGATGACCGCCAGCAAGCGCGCCCAACCGGTCGAGATGCGGATCGATATGGCGAAACAGCGCGTCGGGCAGATAGATGCGCAGCTAATCGGTCAGCGCCGGATCGGCGCGGTAGAAATTCATGCGCGACGTATCCGGCGCGAGCAATCCCGGACGGCCGACAGCTGTCACGTCGTTGTGCTTGGCTGGCTCCAGCATTTGCAACCCTTGTTCGTTCCGTCCGGTGTTTTAGATGATATAGATCATGCCAGGAATAAGCAGGCGATAAAGCCGCCAAAACATAGCAGGAGGAAAACCCCATGGCGGATGTTTATCGCATCTTCGGCGCCGAAATGTCGCCCTACTCGGTCAAGGTGCGCTCCTATTTT
>JAQGKJ010000771.1 GCA_028290165.1 Bradyrhizobium sp.
CTGCGTGCTGCCGTAACCCGTCGCCGTGAACCGGCTCGCGGGCAAGCCTGCCTTGACCAGATAATCGGTTACCGCCTGCGCGCGCTTCTCCGACAGCGACTGGTTGAAGGCATCCTCGCCGTCGGTATCGGTGTGTCCGGCAATCTCGATCTTGGTGGTCGGACAGCGCAGCGCCGTTTCGATCAGCCGGTCGAGCAGCCCCGCCGAGTCCTGATCGATGGTGGCGCGCCCGGATTCGAACTGGATTTTTCCCTTGGACAGCAAATCCGAAAACAGCTGCTGGCATACGGTGGCATCGACGGGCGCGGCCGCGGGCTTGACCGAAACGTCGGCCTTGAGCTGCCAGCCTTGCGGAAACTCCTTGGCCAGACCGCTGCGGATCTGCGCCGCCGCCGCATCATACAAGGCGTCGCCCGACAGCTTCACCTCCCGGTCCGACACCACCAGCGTGCCCGTCGACAGCCGCGACAGCGCACCCAGCGCCGGTACCACCGCGCTGACGAATCCGCCGGGCGCGCCGACGCTGGCCTTGAGGTTGTCGACTACCTTTTCGCTGAAAAACTTGCGTCCTGCGGCCGCCGCAATCGCCGCGTGGACATTGTTGTCGGGCACATAGCCGGTCAGCGTCAGCGTCACCGCGACCGGATCCTTGTAAGCCTGGAAGATATAGGGCGGCGCCTTGATCTCGTTGGCGGCGATCGAAAAGCCCTCGGGGAGATTTTTAAGCGCCGCCGCGATCGCTTCCCGGCCACCGAGGTCGCGCGCCATGCCGGAAAGGCTGACCTTGGTGTCCGAAATCGTGACCTTGCCGTCCTTCAATTTCCCGATCTGATCGAGCAGCAGCAGCGCGGCGTTGTCGAAGTGCGTCGGCGCGCCCCGTGACAGATTCATCTGGTCGGCGACTTCGACGCCGCCGAGACTTGCGCGGGCCGCTTCCAGCAGCCTGCCCTTGCTGGCCGGTAACGACGCACTGCCGCCCAGCGTGACCCTGACGACGTCCCGCTCAGCCGACCAGACGAACGGCTTGGCTTCGGGGACCAGGCGGGTCTCGTCGTTGACCAGCCGCACGCCCGGCACGGCATCCACCGAGGCCACCGCGCTTCGACGGCCATCTTCCGAGAAGGCGTCGGCGGCAAACGTGACATCGCGGCCGGCGACCGCGATCCTGGTCTTGTCAAGCACCGTATCCTTAAGCGCCGCGGTGGAACGGGCGGCCAGATCGGATTCGAGGGGTGCGGTACTGGTCCAGGCCGCGATAGCCCAAAAGACGACCAGTGGAATGACGCCCGGCCACCATTTGCTGCTCCATTTGAAAAATCCGTGCATTCAGTGTCCTGCGGCTCTGGAAACAGAGAGAAAACAAACCCTTGCGGGGCTGTCAAACCCGAAATAACACGGAAATGTCACGCTGCGGACAGCCTGCCCGACTAACTGTTTCTTCAGCGGTTTCCCGCTAATTTTGCGATGCACCCCAACCGGCCAGCCACTTCCGAATGAAGCAGTTTCGTAACAACGTCATCCGCGCCGGACTTGGAGCGCTTTACTTCACCGGTGCGCATTATCTGCTGCGGCCGATCTTCTCGGGCGTCGGCGCCATTTTCATGCTGCACCAAGTGCGGCCGAAGCGCGACGTCGAGTTCCAGCCTAACCGCCATCTTGAGGTTGCACCGGAGTTCCTGCGCGCGATGCTGGCGCATCTTCGCTCGCGCGGTATCGACATCATCACCATGGACGAGGTGCATCAGCGATTGATCGAGCGCGACTTCTCGCGGCGATTTGCCTGCTTCACGCTCGACGACGGTTATCGCGACAACCGGGATTTTGCGCTGCCGGCGCTGCGAGAATTTGACGCACCTTGTACCGTGTACGTCGCCAGCGATTTCGCCCAGGGCAGCGGCAGGCTGTGGTGGATCGCGCTGGAGCTGGTGATCGCCAAAGCCTCCTCGATCGAGGCCACGATCGGGGGCGCCGCCGTCCGCCTCGATGCCTCCACGCCGGCCGCCAAGCAGGCCGCGTTCGACCGTCTGCACGAATGGCTGCGCGCCTTGCCGGGCGAGCACGACATCGATCGCGAAATCGGCGCGCTGTGCGCGCGCCATGGCGTCGATGAAGCCGCGATCTGCCGCGAGTTATGCATGTCCTGGGACGAGCTGAAGCCGTTCGCGGACGATCCCCTGATCGGCATCGGCGCGCATTCGATCACGCATTGCAATCTCGCCAGGCAGACCGAAGAGATCGCCAGCCAGGAGATGGCGATCAGCCGCGCGCGAATTGAAAAGGAATTGCAGCGTCCCGTCGTCCACCTTGCTTACCCCTATGGCGACAAGATCGCCGCCGGCCCTCGCGAGTTCGCGCTGGCGCATGCGGCCGGATTCAAGACCGCGGTAACGACGCGGCCTGGCATGATCTTTCGCGAAAGCGCCGGCCATCTGACCGCGCTGCCGCGGGTCTCGCTCAACGGCAATTATCAGGACACCCGCATCTTTCCGGTGCTGACCTCCGGCGCCGCGACAGCGATGTGGAACGGTTTTCGGCGCATCGACGCGGCTTGAGTCGCTAACCGTAACCCTGCCAACTTGTAGCTCGGATGGAGCGATCGGGCACGAGCGTTCGCCAAAACCAACGCCCGTCATTCCGGGATGCGCCTCTTGGCGCAGGCCCGGAATCCATATTCACGATGGTGGTTATGGATTCCGGGCTCGCGACTTCGTCGCGCCCCGGAATGACGATCGTGTTGTCGTTCTCACGTCTCGATCTTCACATATTCGAAATCGCCGGGCTTGTTGTCGATGCCGACCTTGGGCGGCGAGATCCAGGGCGCGAAAGCGCCGATCTCGGTCACCGGCGTCATCAGTGAGGCGATGAAATCGCCGTCATCAGTGGACGGCAGCCATTCGCTCTTGCGCTTGTTCCAGGTGGCATCGTCGATCAGGACGCCGTCCGGCGTGGCGTGGATATCCTTGAACTCGCCGATCGGGCGATGGAAGGCAACGTTCGGCAGCGTCAGTTTGTAGTCGTAGCCGGCGGTCGAGATGATCTTGTTCCAGCGCAAGAGACCCTTGACGCAGTCCTGCGTGTAGTCGTCGCGCAGCCGCATGTTGAGCGCGGTCAGCGCCGGCTCGTCGACGCGCTTGATCTCGCCGTTCACTAATTTGAGCACCGGATAGGTATCGTTCTCAAGGCGATGGTCGTCCTTGATCTGGGTCTCGTGGTAGCGGCCCTTGACGCCGGCATTGAAGGCGTTCGCCGCATTGGTGGAAACTTCCGAGCCGAACAGGTCGAGCGAGAGCGTGTAGTGCAGGTTCAGTTTCTTCTGCATGGTCGGAAGATCGATCACCCCTAACGCGCGGACTTTTGCAATGTCGGTGGGATCGCTGATGCCCGCGGCCTGCATCGCCTCGCAGGTCCGCTGCACCACGCGGCTGATGCCGGTCTCGCCGACGAACATGTGATGCGCCTCTTCGGTCAGCATGAAGCGGCAGGTGCGCGACAAGGGATCGAAGCCGGATTGCGCGAGAGAATGCAGCTGCATCTTGCCGTCGCGGTCGGTGAAATAGGTGAACATGAAGAACGACAGCCAGTCCGGCGTCTTCTCGTTGAAGGCGCCCAGCATGCGCGGGCTGTCGGCGTCGCCGGAGCGGCGGCGCAACAGTTCATCCGCCTCCTCGCGCCCGTCACGGCCAAAATATTTCTGCAGGAGATAGACCATCGCCCAGAGATGGCGGCCTTCCTCGACATTGACCTGGAACAGGTTGCGCAGGTCATAGAGCGAGGGCGCGGTCTTGCCGAGATGGCGCTGCTGTTCGACGGAAGCAGGCTCGGTGTCGCCCTGGATCACGATCAGGCGGCGCAGCATGGCGCGATGCTCGCCCGGCACTTCCTGCCACGCCGGCTCGCCATAATGCTGGCCGAACGGGATGACGCGGTTTTCCTCCTGCGGCGCCAGCAGGATGCCCCAGCGATATTCCGGCATCCTGACGTAGTCGAACTTGGCCCAGCCGCGCGGATCGACCGAATAGGCGGTGCGCAGGTAGACCAGCGACTGCTGAAAGCCTACCGGCCCCCTGTCGCTCCACCAGTCCATATAACCGGGATGCCAGCCTTCCAGCGCTGTCAGCACCTGGCGATCTTCACTGA
>JAQGKJ010000773.1 GCA_028290165.1 Bradyrhizobium sp.
AATAGTTGGGCCCGCGTCCCCGAACGGTTTCCGCCTCATCGGACTTACCGCCACGGCATCGTTCGCGGCGGCAACATCCAGGCCCGCTTCAGCCATCCAGCCCCGCTCATACTCATGTTGCACTGGAAACTTCAAACGGACAGGAAGCCTCTCATGCCACTCGCCCGCATTGATTTACCGGTCGGCAAGCCGGCCCACTACGGCCGCGCTGTCGCCGACGTCGTCTATGAAACGATGGTCGCGACACTCAAGGCACCCAAGGATGATCGCTTCCAGGTTATTTCCGAACACAAGCGGGATACCCTGCTGATCGATCCGACCTTTCTGGACATTGAACGAAGCGCGGATGCCCTGATCATCCAGCTTACCCTTAACGAGGGGCGAACGGTCGAGGTCAAGAAAGCCTTTTACAAGGCGGTCGCCGATGGGTTGCACGAGCGCGTGGGCCTCAGGCGTGAGGACGTTTTCATCAGCCTTGTCGAGGTGAGAAAGGAAAACTGGTCCTTCGGCAACGGCATAGCGCAGCTCGCCTGAGGCGAGCGGCGACGTTGATCGACGATCTCTTGTGGTGGACCGCAGCCTTGAAGATGGCGCGCGCCAGCCGCCCGTAACCTTAAAGAGCATCCCGAACCAAGGAGAATTACATGGGTAGGCTTGAAGGACAAATCGCCCTCATTACTGGCGGCAATAGCGGCATCGGCCTCGCGACGGCCAGGCAGTTTGTGAAGGAAGGCGCGTACGTCTTCATCACGGGGCGCCGTGAGCAGGAGTTGGCAGCGGCGGTAAAGGAAAGCGGAAGAAATTTGACCGGCGTACAAGGAGACGTGTCGAACCTCGGCGATCTTGATCGTCTCTTCGCGCAAATCAAACGGGAGAAGGGCAGGCTCGATATTGTGTTCGCGAATGCCGGTGTCGCGAAGTATGCCGCCTTCGGCGAGATAAATGAGGATCACTACGACTCGATCTTCGGCATCAACGTGAAAGGCCTGCTTTTCACGGTGCAGAAGGCGCTTCCGCTGATGCCGGATGGTTCCTCTATCATCCTGAATGCGTCCATCGTCGCCAGTAAAGGGTTGTCGGCGAGTGTTTATAGCGCCACAAAAGCCGCCGTGCGTTCGTTCGCGCGGACATGGACAACGGACCTAAAGGCTCGCCGCATTCGCGTGAATGCAGTGAGTCCAGGCTTCATCGAGGCGCCCGCACTGAATGACCTGATGGCTTCTGCAGGAGGGGATGAGCAACGCTGGAAGATGCTCTTCAACAGTGTTCCGCTCGGCAGGCTCGGTACACCCGATGAGATCGCCAAGGCCGTGGTGTTTCTCGCATCCGACGACAGCAGCTACATCACGGGGACGGAACTGTTTGTGGATGGTGGTTTCGCACAAGTGTAGGCAGTACCGACCTTGCCTTGGGCACGATGTACCAGGGCCGCACCAGGTCGAGCTCATCGATGTCCGACTTCGGGACGAGTTCGTCGATGTCGATGGTGCGGGTGCTTTCCAGCGCGATGTTCTCGGCGTCGAGCGCGCTCGCTGCTCCCGGTGCGTCGAAATCCGGCGGCGCCACGCCACTAGTCTAGGGGTCGAAACAGGCCAGCACCCGTGGTTTGGCAACAGGACCACGCCACGGGGAGGCTGCAGTTCTGTGTCCTGGACGCAGCGGTGAAACCGGCCTGCATCGACATGACGCCGTAAAGTTCGAATACGGACACCCCTCCGACAGACGCAGGAACGCCTGGTATCGCGGCCGGGCTCCGCCTGTATATTATCTGACGACTATGAAATGCGGCCAAATTCAATATAGAATTGCTATGGAGAGGCTGCCCGTTGATGTCCTTAAATTTCTGGTGCAGTGATGATCGTACTTTCCGAATCTTTGCCTGGCTTGTTGGAGCAAGCAAGCCGCGTTTCCATCGCAGAATGAGACGCGAATGTACCGCAGTATCTCAATCGATTGCACGACAGGACGGCAACTCTGCAAGAACCGCATCGCGCGAGGTAGGAGGAACACCGTTCTGCTTCGCAGAGGCGCCTGGGGGATCCGATGACGCCAAGCAGTGCCGACATGTCCACGACGCTCAATCGCATCCTCGATGCGGCGGCGGATAACCTCAGGGTCGCAAAGATCCTGGTGCAGCTGGGTCTCGACCCCAACAACGTCACCTATGATGCCATTTTCAACCGCCTGCTGGAAATCTTTCTGC
The DNA here is from genome assembly GCA_028290165.1 of Bradyrhizobium sp. The sequence goes on from JAQGKJ010000773.1 coordinate 2,204, forward strand.
ACAACATTACCCTGGCCAACATGTTCGCCCTGGTGGGCGCCGTCTTCTTTGTCGCCACCTTGCTGACGCAGACCATGGTGCCGCTGCGGGTCGCGAACATGATCGGCTGCGCATTTTTCGCCGGCTTCGGCGCGCTCACCGGAACCGTCACGACCTTTCTCTTGTATCTCCTGCTGGTCCCCATCAATGCCTTTCGCCTCCGTCAAATGCTCGTTCTCATCAAGAAGGCGCGCAGCGCAACGCAGGGCGATACGTCGATGGAATGGCTGAAGCCGTTCATGACCGAGCGCAAATATCGCAAAGGCGATGTCCTGTTCAAAAAGGACGATGCGGCCAACGAAATGCTGCTCACCGTGACCGGAAAATTCCTGGTGAAGGAAATCGGCGTCGAACTCCCGCCGGGACGTCTGATGGGCGAGCTTGGCTTCCTGACGCCCGACAACCGGCGCACCGCGACGATCGAGTGCATCGAGAACGGCCATGTGCTCACCATCACCTATGAAAAGCTGCTCGAAATCTACTTTCAGAACCCGCAATTCGGCTACTATTTCCTGGTCCTGACCAGCCAGCGCCTGTTGGAGAATATCGCGCGGCTCGAAGCAATCATCGCGCAAAACAAGACGACACAGCAAGCGACCGCTGCGGGCGGCTCGAACTGAGCGTCCGCGCACGGCCGGAGGCGGAGAACCTCGTCATGCCCGGGCTTGTCCCGGCATCCACGACCTGACCAGCGTTGCAGCAAGAAAGACGTGGATAGCCGGGCATAGGCGAGCGGAAGCGACGCCGTCCTTCTGACGACTCAACCGGAAGACGCCCTAGCCCCTCACTCCGCCGCGGTGCGGACCTCGGCGGGTTCGGCCCTGACCGCGCAGAACTTGAATTCGGGAATCTTGCCGAACGGGTCGAGCGCCGGATTGGTCAGGAGGTTGGCGGCGGCTTCGGCGTAGCAGAACGGCATGAACACCATGTTCTCCGGAACGTCGCGATCGGAGCGCACTTTGACCTCGACCGCGCCGCGGCGCGTTTCCAGCCGGATCAGATCGCCGGTCCAGACCTTCATGCGCCGCATGTCCTTCGGCGAAATGAACTCCACCGCTTCCGGCTCGATCTGATCGAGCACCTGCGAGCGCCGCGTCATCGAGCCGGTGTGCCAATGCTCGAGCACGCGCCCGGTCGAGAGCACCATCGGATATTCGTCGTCCGGCAGTTCGTCCGGCGGCACCACGTGCGCCGGCACGATCTTGCCGCGGCCGCTCTCGGTCGGAAATCCCGTCGTGAAGATGATCTCGTTGCCGGGTTTGTCGGGGGCGTCGACCGGGTAGGTCACGGCGCCCTCGCGAACCAGCCGCTCCCAGGTGATGTTATTCAGCGACGGCATCACCTGCGTCATCTCGGTGAAGACGTCGGCCGGGCCGCTGTAATTCCAGGGCAGCCCCATCCGTCTGGCGATCTCCTGGATGATCCAGAGGTCCTGCCGCGC
>JAQGKJ010000822.1 GCA_028290165.1 Bradyrhizobium sp.
CTTCCATTGAGCAGCCGCATCTGCTTCCCGTTTTCGCTCGCGCCGACCTCGCTTTCGAGCGCGGCGAAGGCGTCTGGCTGATCGGGACCGACGGCGAGCGCTATCTCGATTTCACCAGCGGGGTCGCGGTGAACGCGCTCGTCCATTGCCATCCGCATCTGGTGGCGGCTCTGCAGGAGCAGTAGACCATGCTGTGGCACAATTCGAACCTGTTCAAGAGCCCGGACGGCGAGCGGCTGGCGGCGCGGCTGTGCGAGCAAAGTTTTGCGGATTTCGTGTTCTTCGCCAATTCCGGCGCCGAGGCGATGGAATGCGCCATTAAAATCACGCGCAAATATCACGCTGCCAAAGGCCAGCCCGAGCGCTATCGCATTATCACCTTCGACGGGGCGTTTCACGGGCGCACGCTGGCGACGCTGGCTGCGACCGGGTCGCCGAAATATCTCGAAGGCTTTGGGCCGCCGATGGATGGTTTCGACCAGGTGCCGCTCGGCGACCTCGAAGCCGTAAAGAAGGCGGTCGGCCCGAACACCGCGGGCATCCTGATCGAGCCGCTGCAGGGTGAAGGCGGCGTGCGCGCCGCTCCGCCTGCGTTCTATCGGGCGTTGCGCCAGCTCTGCGACGACAAAAGCCTGCTGTTGATCTTCGACGAGGTGCAGACCGGCATGGGCCGCACCGGCGGGCTGTTCGCCTATAAGCGCCTTGGCGTCACGCCGGACGTGATGCCGCTGGCGAAAGCGCTCGGCGGCGGCTTTCCGATCGGCGCTTGTCTCGCGACCACGGAAGCCGCTTCCGGCATGACGCCGGGCTCGCACGGTTCGACCTTCGGCGGCAATCCCCTGGCGGTCGCTGCCGCCAACGCGGTGCTCGACGTCATGCTGAAACCCGGCTTCTTCGAGCACGTGCAGAAGATGTCGCTGCTGCTCAAGCAGAAGCTGGCCTCGGTGGTCGACCGCCACCCGACCGTGCTCGCGGAAGTACGCGGCGAAGGATTGCTGATCGGCGTCAAGGCGGTGGTGCCGCCGGGCGATCTGGTGACGGCGCTGCGCGACCAGAAGCTGCTCACCGTCGGCGCCGGCGAGAATGTAGTCCGGTTCCTGCCGCCCCTGATCGTGACGGAAGCAGAGATCGAGGAATCGGTTCAGCGCCTCGATCGCGCCTGCGTGGCGCTTTCGGGCAGTCAGTTGAAGCGGGCGGCGGGGCAATGAGCAAGGCGCTCCGCCATTTTCTCGATCTCAACGAGATTCCGACCAAGGAGCTGCGCAACATACTGGCGGCCAGCGTCGCCATGAAGGCGAAGCTGAAGGCGCATGCCAAATCCAGGAAGCCGCTCGAAGGCAAGACGCTGGCGATGATCTTCGAGAAGCCGTCGACGCGCACAAGGGTGTCGTTCGACGTCGGCATGCGCCAGCTCGGCGGTGAATCGATCATGCTGACGGGAGCGGAGATGCAGCTCGGCCGCGGCGAGACCATCGCCGACACCGCGCGCGTGCTGTCGCGCTACGTCGACGCCATCATGATCCGCATTCTCAACCACGATGCGCTGCTGGAACTCGCCGCGCACGCCACCGTGCCCGTCATCAACGGGCTGACGCGGCGGTCGCATCCCTGCCAGGTGATGGCGGACCTGATGACGTTCGAGGAGCATCGCGGGCCGATCCAGGGCCGCACCGTGGCGTGGAGCGGCGACGACAACAACGTGCTGGCCTCGTGGGCGCATGCTGCGGAGCGGTTCAAATTCAAGTTGAACATTGCGACCCCGCCGGAGCTCGCGCCGAACAAGGCGATGAAGGATTGGATCAAGGCTACGGACGCGTCGATCGTGCTCGGCAACGATCCGGAAGCCGCCGTCCGCGGCGCCGATTGCGTGGTCACCGACACCTGGTTCTCGATGGGCGACAAGGACGGCGAGCATCGCCACAATTTGCTGAAGCCCTACCAGATCAACGCCAAGCTGATGTCGCTCGCGAAACCCGACGCGCTGTTCATGCATTGCCTTCCCGCCCATCGCGGCGACGAGGTCACCGACGAGGTGATCGACGGCCCGCAATCGGTGGTGTTCGACGAAGCCGAAAACCGCCTGCACGCGCAAAAGGGCATTCTGGCCTGGTGTTTTGACACGGTAGCGTAGCGGGCGCTGTCCTCCCTCTCTCCCTTGCGGGGAGGCTGGCGCGAAGCCACGCGAGACCTCGCAATTTGACACCCAGCAGGGAGATTTGACGCCTGTGTTGCGTCGACCGATTGAGTCGGCGGCGTGTAAAGGGGATCTCGCCGCGATTGCGCTGGGCCCCTTGGCTTTATTTCGATTTTCTCGACCCGTGAATCGCAGCGGCGAAAGGCCGCAATATGCTGTCCGCGGCGCAAATTGATGGCATGTCGCTTGGGTAGAACGCTCTTCGCTTGCAAGTCATCCATAATCGAGGTTCAATATCCCTTTCTATCGAGCTGCTGAGCCTACTTTGATCGTGGGAGAGCGCTATGGGCGCATTGGTTGGTGGAGACGATGTCTATATCGGGTCCCTTTTTGAATTGTTCAATTTGAGATTTGGAGTTGAACAGGAAGAGGCCGAACTCGCCGCCGGCGGCATCACCGAGATAAAGGCCCTTCAGGAAGAATTCGAGATCTTCAGGAAGGGCCGGAAGTTTGTCGAGAGTGCGAAGCTGCTGGGACTTGGTGGTCTGCAGAACAATCGCGCGAAGAATCGATGGTTCAAGCTGTTGGCCTGGTTGTCGAAGGTACCGTCGGACAAGGCTGGCGAAAGCGGCGACGAGCGTATCGTCAACGCGTTGATCAAGAATTTCGCGACCTCGAAGCCGCAGCCATGTTTCATGAAGGCCCATGATTCACGCGACAAGAACGGGTATGGGCTCAAAGTCGTCGTCATTGAGAGCGACCACCCGATCTTCTACATCGAAAGACCTTATCTGACGATTTCGCTGCCGATGGCGCCGAACGTGCCGCCGGCAGATAAGAAGGGCAAGAAGAAGTAGGTTAGCGATGAGCGCCGCGCGCGTTCGCTGGCAGCTTCATGCCAAGATCGCCTCCCTCTATTCGGCCAAGGTCAGCAGGTTCGGACCGACACCGCTTGGCGTGGATTGGACCTGCCAGGCCACTAAATGCGCTTCGTGCAGCTTCCCCCCGGCCATTACATTGAGATCAACGGGCATCGCCGGTTCCCGGTGATGCGGCGGCCAGCGGCGGCGCGCCGGCTGGCCTTTTTGATATCCAGACCGTATAGTTGGAGGACACTTGGCGGTAGCGCGGATGGTTATTTTCTCAAGCAGAATAGGTCTCGCATTCGTATTGGCGGCGCTCTGTCTGGGCGGGCGAACGGCCCATGCCCAAGCCGCCCCTGTGACATATTGGATCCCAAGCTGGCCCGTCGGCTTCGGTGGCAATTCAGCCGTCGGCCAGAACTCGAACACTTACGGCACCTTTCCGAGCTTTGACGGCAGTGACGCCCGAGGCGACGGCTTTTCCCATATGCGCTACAATTTTTCGAACGGCTGGTTTGTCGGCAGCGAAGGCGGCGGCATGGGTTTGGGCATGAACGGCATCAAACAGGATGGAGCGTTCGGCAATAACCGCTCGCTTTACTACGAAGGCGTGCAGTTCGGCCACAACTTCCAAATCGCGGGCGGGTTACCGCTCACGATCTATGCCGGCTTTGACACCTTGAAATATAGCGCCGGCATCGGCGGCCCTTTTGCCCCGTTCGATATCATGTCCGGCACGCTGCCAGGCTATAGCGCGCATGCGGGCGTCGAATTCCAGCCGACGCCGAATGTCAGCCTGTCGCTCGGGTTCGGGTACACCCAACAGTCGGGGCGCATCGATAGCGACATCAATTCGCTCTCCCTGCCCGGCGCTCCTGCGTTTGCCGTCAGCGGTCGCCGCTAACGCTCTAGCTTTCCGGTCGTACGGCTCTTGCTAAATATTTTGGAAGGTTGGGGACTGCTACGCGGGGGGGTGATGTAAAATCCGAATCATGAGCAGACATTTTTTCAGAGCGATGCGCGATTTTGTGTTTGTTCGCTTGCCTCACTATCTTCGTGCAGTTGCCAACTTTCTCATCTTCGCATCACCGGCATTGGCCACGCTGTATTTTGCCCCCACGCTCGATCATTTCAACAAAGCGATGTATCACATCCCCTCCTTTGCATTGCTTGCGCTTTCGCGATCATATTTTACCGACTTAGGAAGTACTTAGACTACGATCGAATGTCGAGAGACCCCTGGGGCGAACTGCATTGGCAAGAGGAGCTACCCCGGCATGCTAGCATCCTCAGCGGAATCGCAATCGTGCTGATTTTTATTGGCGTCATTCTTTCCCCAAGGCCTTTATGAGCAAACAGCACTTCAGGAAACACCACGCGTTTTGCAGCTGACATCCGGGTCGAACGGCCGACCAAGTTCGAGCTTGCGATCAATCTTAAACCGCGAGGGCTCGGCCTCACCATGCCGCCAGCGTGCTCGCGCGTGCCGAGCATGTGAACGAATGACGCTTCCTTTTGCCGCGCTGCATGAGTCCGCTTCTGGCAGATATTGTTGAAAAAGTCGAAAATCGAACGACACCGAAAATCTTGCAAAGTTGTTTCTTAGACGTCTCTACCGCTGCAACGCAATTAAGCGCCGATACGAAGGTCAGTGGTCCTTTTGTGTGAATCGATGTGGTCCCTCACGTCGCCGCGGGCAAAACGCATCAGCGGTCCTAAGAAATTTCGTTCGTCACCCAAAAATGACTTTTCAACACTATCGGCACCAAACGGACATGCCGAGACGACCCGACTACGTCTCCTCTTGAGGGTAGAGCGGACGCGCCGTGCAAGTTGTGACACTTCCGAGCTTGGGCACAAAGCTGACGTGTGTTTGACGCGTGGTCAGAATGACGTTGGGTCATAGTTGACCAAGAAATCCGTTGCTTTGCCCATCCGTATGACGAACGTCCGCTTATCTCACTCAAACAAATTCTTGGCAAAATTCAAAACTGCCCTCTTTTAGCGATATCATTATATCCCCACGAGGGGAGGGATGAGACCCGCATACTGTGCGCTCCTGGCGCAGAACTGCGGAGGCGATTTCACTCCTCTCCAACCCCTTTCGTTCCGAGCGTTCCGACCCCAGATAAGGCGCCATGACGTCACAATCCCCCGACATGAAAATCTCGCCCAAAACCCCGATCCGCGCGCCGTCGGCGGTTCCGGTCGACGATGCGGTGCTGCCGTTCGAGGTCGATGCGCTCGATCTGCGCGGCCGCCTGACCCGGCTCGGCCCCGCGCTCGACGATGTCCTGACCATGCACGATTATCCGCCCGCCGTCGGCAAGCTGCTCGGCGAGGCGATCGTGCTGACGACCTTGCTCGGCTCGTCCCTGAAATTCGACGGCCGCTTCATCCTGCAGACCCAGACCGACGGTCCGGTGTCGTTTCTGATCGTCGACTTCCAGGCGCCGGACCGCCTTCGCGCCTATGCGCGCTTCGATGCCGGGCGGCTCAAGGACGGTCAGGATTCCGGTGCGCTTCTGGGCAAGGGCCATCTTGCGATGACCATCGACCAGGGGCCGGACATGAGCCGCTATCAGGGGCTGGTGGCGCTGGAAGGCGGCGGCCTCGAAGACGCCGCGCATGAATATTTCCTGCGCTCGGAACAGATTCCGACGCGGGTGCGGCTTGCGGTCGGCGAGGAATGGCGCGGCGGCGAAGGCGAACGCCCAAAGCATCGCTGGCGCGCCGGCGGCATGCTGCTGCAGTTCTTGCCCAAGGCGCCGGAGCGGGCGCAGCAGGCCGATCTGCATCCCGGCGATGCGCCGGAGGGCAGCGTCACCCACACGATGGAGGAAGACGACGCCTGGGTCGAAGGCCAGTCGCTGATCTCGACGGTGGAGGATGTCGAACTGATCGATCCGGATTTGTCGGGCGAGCGGCTATTGTATCGTTTGTTTCACGAGCGCGGCGTCCGCGTGTTTCACCCGCTGCCGCTGCGCGCGCAATGCTCGTGTTCGCGCGAGGCGGTATCGGCCATGCTGAAAAGCT
>JAQGKJ010000852.1 GCA_028290165.1 Bradyrhizobium sp.
ATTCGCCCCGGGCGCCAAGCTTGTCGTCGACGGCGTATCCAAACGGTTTAAGACCCCTCGCGCGGATGTCCAGGTTTTGGACAAAATCGATCTGCGCATCGAGGAAGGGGAAATCGTATGTCTGGTCGGGCCGAGCGGGTGCGGCAAGACGACGCTGCTCGACATCATGGCGGGATTGACCAAGCCGGATCGGGGCCGCGTGCTGGCTGATGACCAACTGGTCGAAGGTCCGGGACGCCACCGTCTCGTGATGTTTCAGGAATCGGCCTTGTTTCCGTGGCTTGATGTCTTCGGTAACGTCATGTTCGGTTTGAAGCGAAAGCCGGGGCTCAGCGACCGCCAGCGCCGCGAGATCGCCGATTATCACCTGCGGCTTGTCCGGCTTGAGAAGTTCAAGCATGCCTATGTGCACGAATTGTCAGGCGGAATGAAGCAGCGCATTGCTTTGGCACGTTCACTGGCGCCTGACCCGCGCGTATTGCTGATGGACGAGCCGTTCGCGGCGCTCGACGCCATTACGCGCGAGCAGCTCTATCAGGATCTGCAGGACATCTGGCGGACACGACGCAAAACCATGGTCTTCGTGACGCACGACGTGCGCGAGGCGGCCTTTCTCGGCGATCGGGTATTTCTGCTCTCGCCGAGCCCCGGCCGGCTGCGCGAGGAATTCAGGATTTCGCTGCCGCGCCCGCGCGACGCCAGCAGTCCGGAACTCGCTGCCTTCGTGCAGCGGATTACCCATGCGCTGAAAGCCCGGCTGGTCGAATCGAAGGAAACGGCCGCGTGAGGAGGACCTTGGTCGTCGCCTTGTTCATCGCGGCGCTGATCATGGTGTGGCAGGCCGCCACCATGAGCGGCCGCTGGTCGCCGGTGCTGTTACCGCCGCCGCGCGCCGTCGCCCTCTATCTTTGGGATTCCTTGCGCGACGGCACGCTGGTCGAAGCCGCGGGTGTGACCTTGCGGCGGCTGCTGCTCGGCTACGCCATCGGAATTGCCATCGGGCTCCCGCTCGGCCTTGCCACCAGTACGTCGGAATACATGCAGGACACGGTTGGTGCGCTTGCTCTTGGCCTGCAAACCTTGCCGAGCGTGTGCTGGGTGCCGTTAGCCTTGCTTTGGTTCGGGCAGACTGAAACGGCGGTGCTGTTTGTGGTGGTAATGGGAACGCTCTGGTCGGTGCTGCTCGCGACTGACACCGGAGCGCGCAATATCCCGCCGATCTATGCGCGCGCGGCCCGCACCATGGGATCGGAAGGCTTCGACAAATGGACGCAGGTGATCCTTCCCGCATCGTTGCCGTTCGTCGTCAGCGGCATGAAGCAGGGATGGGCATTTGCCTGGCGTTCGCTTATGGCGGCGGAGATTTTCGTCACCATCCTGACCGGCTTTGGGCTTGGGCATCTTCTGCAATATGGCCGCGAGCTCAGCGCGATGGATCAGGTCATCGGCGTGATGGTGGTGATCGTGGTGATCGGCCTGGTTGCCGACAAGATGTTATTTTCGCCGTGTGAGCGTTTTTTGCACCGACGCTGGGGAACCGGCCTGAAATAGTCAGGGCACGCCTAGGCGAGGGGCTGCTTCCGCAAATTCGAACATGGATGAATCGGAAACTTGCGCGCTACGCCTAGGCTGAATTGCGATCCGATTGTTGGCGGTCGTGAGCCTGCAGAATGCGGACAAAATCGGCCATGCTCGACCGATCCCGATGATCGGCCATTATCGGAGTCTGCGTATTGGGCCCGGGCTGGCTGCCCTGCAGGACCCGCCGCAAAAGATCGGTGATTGTTTTCATGACGTGTGCTCTGCAGCCAACTGTGGTGGGGACACTGACGGTCCTCTAAGTGTCATTACGGCGGCGTCCAAAAACCGTTCCCGGTTAAAAATAGTTTTAGTTAATTCCACGTGACCGAGGGAACTTGGGGCATTTGTGAACTTTTCGCCACCGCTCAGCGCGGTAGTACACCGATTTGAAAGATCCAGGAGAGATGCTGGAAAAACGCCGCGCCGACGCGGAGGACTGCCTGTTGATCAGCAGGCTGGCGACGGACAAGGTGAAGCGCGAAACCTTCAAGAATTTGTCCGATCACCTCCGACAAATGGCCGTCGATGTCGAGGCAGTGATCGCGGCGAAAAGTGCAGCCGGCGAAACCTGAGCGTCGTCTGGGTGCTTGCCCTACGCCTCGTTTCCTATCGTATTTCCACCTCCACAAAGCCGATTTCCTCAAACTCAAAACGATAGCTCGCGTCTTCCAGCGAAAATACGGTTTTCATGACGCTTCCGGTCATTACGACCTGGCCCGCTTTCAGCTTCTCGCCCCGCGAAGCCAGTTGCGTGGCAAGCCAGGCGACTGAATTGAAGGGATGCCCGAGGATGTCGCGCCCGTGGCCTTCGCCGATCGCGACAAGATCTCTCGTCGCACGCCCGAGGACGCCCTCCAGATCGGGCCATTTCGTCGCAAACTGCGACAGCACAATTCCGCCGTTCCACGAATTGTCCGCAACAAGCGAAAGAACATCGAGGTTGGTATAATCGGCGCCTCGATCGTCCACGAGTTCGATGGCTGCGCAAACGCCGTCGATGTGAGGTCGGATCATGTCGGCGGTACAGGGCGCGCCTGTGACCGGAACGTCTGATTTGATGCGAACGGCGATTTCAAATTCCAGGCCCAGTCGCCCGAAATCCGAGCGCCGGACGGTCGCTCCCGATGGATGCACGCGTTGTGCGAGCACGACACCCGCGATGGGATGGTCGATCCCGCAAAATTTCTGCATCGTAGCCGACGTCAATCCGACCTTGTAGCCCACGGCGTCGCCGTGGTTACCCCGGAGAAGCGCCACGTACTTCTCCTGGATATCGTAGGCATCCGAAATCGTCGCGGGCCCGTCCGGCGGACCGAGCGACTTGAATGTTGCGTTGGCCTTGTGTTCTGCGAGCAGCGCTTCGGCTGCGCGCCGGGCCGCGATATCCTCCATGGTGCTCTCCCTCTTCCGCAAGTCTTCGTGTTTACCTGGAGCGGATCATATCGGTGTTGCCACGTGATCGGCTCGCGCACCATGCCTACGTTGCACGTCGCCTGCAATCTAGTAAGCCCGCCCACTTCCCTATTTGTGCCCGACGGGCAAATCAGTGCGGCCGGTGATTTTCTGTCTAGCCCCGTTTGCAAAAATATTCCGCTTCGCGTTTGACCCAAATCACTTCTATATCAATCACTGTCCCACCCCACAGAGGGGCGTATCGCGATCGTCATGAACGCGGGGCGGGATGCGGTGGACGCGGCAGCGTCAGGCGCGCATCGGGATCGCAGGGCGGGGTTTCCCGTGAGCGATCAACAGCGCGCAGACGAGAGATGTTTGCTGCGGACGGCGAAGTCGTGTGGTCCTGACGCCCCGGCGCTGGCGTCAAGTTGGCGGAGGTTTTGCGAGCCCGACCGGGCAGACAAAACCTTAATCCGCAAGCGACGGTGACAACAAGCCGATCACCGGGGAGAGCACGAAGGAAACCGTTAAAACCATTGCGCAGGGAAGGCCGGGTTAACCCGGTGAACCTGTGGTGACTAACTCGTGTGCTTTCCACCTTTGCGCACGAGGCTGCGGGTGCATTGGGCATCCGGCTTTCCCTGCGCCCTCTCTGTTTTCGAGGGACAAGGTTTTATCATTCGCTCGGGCGCATCGCGCCGCGAGATTGCGCAATCATGTCTGGTGAATACGATTACGCGCCACACTTTCAGTCTTGGCGCGAACGCGCGCCTCTGCCCACCGTCATCGCCAACAACGCGACGAAACGTCACCCCGCGGCGATCACTCCGACGCCTGCTGTCGCAGGTTGGCCACGTCCTGCGCGGTGAGTTGCGATGGCTTGCTGCCGAAGCGTGCGGTGACATAGTTCGCAACCGCGGCGATTTCGATGTCGGAATAGGCGTCGCCGAACGCCGGCATCGAGATGGCATCGGGCGGGTGATGCCGCCTGGTCCCGTGAATCACGACCTCGGCGACATTGATCGCGGTGGGGTCGTTGACGGCCCAGGCGCCGGTGATCGTGGCAAAGGGCGAGAGCGGGCTTTCGCCGGTCCAGCCGTGGCAACTGACACAGGCGCCTTCGAACACCATCTTGCCGCGCGCCTCCTGTGTGCCGCCGCCCTGCTTGTGCGACGGCGGCGCCGGCGGAGCGGGCGATGCCGGCAGATCGGCCGAAGCGGTTGCCGGGACTGTGCGCAAATAGGCCACTACCGCGCGGACGTCCTCCGGCACCAGATAGCTCAAGCTGCGGTCGACTGCTTCGGCCATCGGCCCCGAAGCGGTGCCGTGGCCCGTGGCGTGTCCGGTCGCCAGGTAGGCGACGAGATCGTCGTCGCTCCAGCCGCCGATCCCGGTGGTTTTGTCCGAACTGGTGTTGTAGGCGCGCCATCCCGCCGCCACCGCGCCCGAGAATTTCTTGCGGTTGTCCAGCGCGAACGCGAGATTCCGCGGCGTATGGCATTCGCCGCAATGGGCCATCGCCTCCGAAACATACGCGCCCCTGTTCCATTCCGGGCTCTTCGAACTGTCGGGTTCGAAGCGGCGATCCCGATTAAACATCGCCGACCAGAACACCATCGCCCAGCGCTGGTTGAATGGAAACGTCAGCGTGTTTTCGGGATCGGGCGCGTGTACCGGCGGCAGGCTGAACAGATAGGCCTTGATCGCGAGTGCGTCCGCATCGGTCATGTAGGTGTAGGACGCATACGGCATCGCCGGATAAAGCCGCGCGCCATCTTCACGTATGCCGCGATGAACCGCGTTGAGGAAATCCTGATCGCTGTAATTGCCGATACCGCTCTCCTTGTCGGGCGTGATGTTGGTCGAGTACAGCGTTCCGAATGGCAGCTTGAACGCCAGACCGCCAGCATATGGCTTGCCGCCCGGGGCGGTATGGCAGGCCTCGCAATCCGCCGCCCGTGCCAGATAAGCGCCGCGCTCCACCGGGCTTGCTTGCGCAAGGCTCACTGGGACGCCGGTGGGGTTGGCGTCGTGATAATCCGCGAGCGCCACCTTGGGGCCATCCGCAAAATCCATCGGGCCGGGACCACGGATGATCCAGACGCCGGCCAGCGCGATCACCACGACGACGATAACGCTGACCAGAATGCGACGCGCGGCGGGGCTCATGATTTCTTCCCCGCGGCTATCAGCGCACGGTCGATCGGCAGCCGCCGCAATGCGACGCCGGTCGCGGCATATATGGCGTTGCGCAGCGCCGGCGGTCCCGCCGTCACGCCGGTCTCGCCGATGCCGCCGGGCGCCTCGCCGCTCTTGATGACGTGCACCTCGATCTTCGGCGCCTGATCGATGCGCAACATGCGGTAGTCATGGAAGTTGGATTGCTGGACCCGCCCCTTGTCGATGGTGATCTCGCCGTAAAGCGCCGCCGTCAGGCCGAAAATCAAGCCGCCTTCGAGCTGCGCCATGATCGTATCGGGATTGACGGCGATGCCGGTATCGACCGCGGAGGTGACGCGGCGCAGATGCACCTCGCCCTGCTGGTCGACTTCGGCTTCCACGACCGTGGCTATAAAACTGCCGAACGAGGGCTGCACGCTGACACCGCGGCCGACGCGCGCCGGCAACGGCTGGCCCCAGCCGGATTTCTCCGCCACCAGATTGAGCGCGGCGAGCAGACGTGGATTCTTTCCGAGCATGCCGCGGCGGAAATCGACCGGATCCTTGCCGGCCTTGCGCGCCAGTTCGTCCATGAAGCTCTCGATCGCAAACACATTGTTGTTGGGGCCGACCCCGCGCCAGAACCCGGTCGGCACCGCCGGCGGTTCGGCGCGGACATATTCGACATGGATGTTCGGAATATCGTAGGGCATGTCGACGGCGCTATCGATGGCGTCGATATCGATGCCCTTCTGAAACGCCGGCGGCAGCCAGCGTGCGATGACGGCCGAGCCGGCCACCTTATACTTCCAGCCCACGATCTTGCCGTCCGAGAGCGTCGCAGCAATGGTGTCGCGATAGACCGGGCGATAGATGTCGTGCTGGATGTCTTCTTCGCGCGTCCACACCACCTTCACTGGTCCGTCGACCTGCTTTGCGATGCGAACCGCCGCGACCACCATGTCAGGCTCGAGCTTGCGGCCAAAACCGCCGCCGAGCAGATGCTGGTTCACCGTGACCTTGTCGACGGGCAGGCCGAGGGCTTTGGCGGCCTCGGATTGCACCCGCGCCATGATCTGGGTGCCGGTCCAGATTTCGCAGGAGTCGGCTTTGCAATGAACCGTGGCGCTCAGCGGCTCCATGGTCGCATGCGCCAGGAACGGAAGCTCGTAGGCCGCATCGAGCCGGTCGCCGGTCGCAAGACCCTTGGCGATGTCGCCGTCGGATTTGGCGACCACGCCGTCCTTCTCGCTGGCCGAGCGCAAATCCTGCCAGATCTCCCTGGAGCTGATGCGGGCATTCGGCCCCTCATCCCAGTCGATCAGCAGCGCCTCGATGCCCTTCTGGGCCGCCCACATGTGATCGCCGACCACGGCGACCAGATCGTCGAGCACGACGATCTGCCGCACGCCCGGCAGTTTTTTGGCGGCGCTGTCGTCGACCTTGCCGACCTTGCCGCCGAATACCGGACAGGCCTTCAGCGTTGCGAATTTCATGTCGGGAACGATCGCGTCGATGCCATAGACCGCCTTGCCGTTGACCTTGTCAGGCGTGTCGAAGCGCTTCAGCGGCGTGCCGATAACGACAAAATCCTTCGGGTCCTTCAGTGCGACGTCCTTTGGCGGCGTCTGGCTGCCGGCGGCAGTCGCCAGCGCGCCATAGGAGAGCTTGCGCCCGCTTTCGGTATGGATGACTTCGCCGTTCGACGTGGTGCAGCTTGCCGGCTCGACCTGCCACTGTTGCGCCGCGGCCTGCACCAGCATGGCGCGCGCGCTGGCGCCCGCGTTGCGCAGCGGCGTCCAGAACGCCCGCACCGACGTGGAGCCGCCGGTCGCCTGAATGCCGAAGGCGGGATTGGCGTACCGCTTCTCGTCGGCGGGGGCGTGCTCGAGCGTCACCTGCTTGAGATCGGCATCGAGTTCTTCCGCCAGAATCATCGCCACCCCGGTGTAGATGCCCTGTCCCATCTCGACCTGCGGCATTACCAGCGTGGTCTTGCCGGCCTCGTCGATGCGGATGAAGGCGTTGGGCGCGAACTTGCCGGCCGTATCGTCCGGCGGCTGCACCGGCTCGTTGACCGCCGCGCGAACCGGAAGATGGAAGGCGAGCAGAAACCCGCCCGCCAGGCCGCCAGTCAACAGGGCGCGGCGCGAAACTCCGTCGGGAATCCTGGCTGCGATTGTCATGGCGCGCTCCTATGACTGACGCTGGGAAGCAGCCTGCTTGATCGCCGCGCGAATGCGTACATAGGTGCCGCAGCGGCAGATGTTGCCCGCCATCGCGGCGTCGATGTCGGCGTCGTCGGGATGGGGCGTGGCGGCGAGCAGCGCCGCCGCGGCCATGATCTGGCCCGACTGGCAATAGCCGCACTGGATCACTTCGAGATCGAGCCAGGCTTTCTGCACTTTTGCGCCGACCGGCGAAGCGCCGATGCCTTCGATGGTGGTGACGGCGCGACCCTGCACCGCGCCCACCGGCAGCATGCAGGAACGCACCGGCCTGCCGTCGATATGCACCGTGCAGGCGCCGCATTGTGCAATGCCGCAGCCGAATTTCGTCCCGGTCATGCCGAGCAGGTCGCGCAGAACCCACAGCAGCGGCATCTCCGCCGGCGCCTCGAACGACTTCTGTTCGCCGTTGATGGAGAGGGTGGTGGCCATCAGAACCTCCAATTCAGCGGTTGTCGGACCGCGCTGCCGTGGCTCGCCAGAGCGCTGATTGAGGTGCCGCAGGGACTATATCGCGCTGTCATCCGTCAAAAACACGGCCTGAACTTTCACGTCCGCGTGTTCGCCATCACGATTGCACATCGCAGCAGCATCCAAAGGGCGCCGGCAGGCGCGAAGAACAGCATCCGTGCGAAAGGACAGCAGGTGAAGTTGGGCCAGTCCAGTCGGTCAGGCCGTCTGTAGTTTAAGGATCGGCACGATGGCTCAGAGCTTGTACGC
>JAQGKJ010000868.1 GCA_028290165.1 Bradyrhizobium sp.
AGGCGGCGTTCCTGGTGGAATTCGCGGCGAAGGTTCATGGCGGCGCGGCGCCGAAAAAATTCAGCTATCGCGGGGTGCAGCCGCTGTTCGAAGGCAGTGAATATTCCATCAATGCCAACGACACCGACGCCGGCATGGAGGTGTGGACCGCGAATTCGGCAGGTAAGCCGACGATGAAGGGTAGAGCGACTTGGTGAGGCTCCGTCATTGCGAGCAAACGGGTCGGCGCAGAGCGCCGCCCGATGACAGACTCCGCGAGGCAATCCATGCATCCACGCAGTGAAATATGGATTGCTTCGTCGCTTTGCTCCTCGCAATGACGGCATTGCATTTCGAATTGTTCGATAAAGGCACCCGCCATTGTCCCGCAAACCAACGAAAAGTACAGCCGCATCCGTCACCGTCAAGGACGCCACGCTCAATCTGTTGCGCGCGTTCGGCGTCAAGAAAGTGTTCGGCAATCCCGGCTCGACGGAATTGCCGTTCCTGAGCGACTGGCCCGACGATATCGACTATGTGCTGGGCCTGCAGGAAGCCTCCGTGATCGGCATGGCCGACGGCTATGCCCAGGCCACCCGCAACGCCGGTTTTGTCAATTTGCATTCGGCAGCCGGCGTCGGCAACGCGCTAGGCAACATCTATACTGCCCATCGCAACCAGACCCCGCTGGTGATCACCGCGGGCCAGCAGGCGCGCAGCATCCTGCCGCTGCAGGCATTTCTCTATGCCGAGCGGGCGTCGGAATTCCCGCGGCCCTACGTCAAATTCTCGGTCGAGCCGGCACGCGCCGAAGACGTGCCGGCGGCGATCGCGCGCGCGTACTACGTGGCGATGCAGCCGCCGTGCGGACCGACGTTTGTTTCAGTGCCGATCGACGACTGGACCCATCAAACGCAAACCATCGAAGCCCGCCAGATCAGCCGCGAGCTCGGCCCCGACGCTGATACGATGAAGGCATTGGCCGCGGCGCTCTCGGCCAGCAAGCACCCCGCGCTTGTGGTCGGTCCCGGCGTCGACCGCGCGGAGGCCGTCGATCTGATGGTACGGGTTGCGGAGAAGACGAAAGCCGCGGTCTGGGTCAGCCCGTTTTCGGCGCGCTGCAGTTTTCCGGAGCGGCATCCGCAGCTCGCGGGATTTCTGCATGCTTCGCCGGCGCAACTGTCGGACGCATTGCGTGGCCACGATCTGGTGGTCGTGATCGGCGCGCCGGTGTTTACCTTTCACGTCGAAGGCCATGCCTCGATCTTCGACGGCGGCACCACGATTTTCCAGATCACCGACGATCCGACTTCGGCCGCCGTAACGCCGCACGGCACCAGCATCGTCGCGACGATAAAGCCCGCGCTGACGATGCTGCTGGAATTGCTGCCCGAGACCAGGCGAGCGCTGCCAACGGGTCGCGTTTTGCCGCCTGCACCAGACGCGGGCGATCCTGTTCCCGTCGAGTATCTGTTGCACACGCTCTCGTCAGCCATGCCGGATGATGCCGCGCTGGTGGAGGAAGCCCCGTCGCACCGCCCGGCGATGCAAAGATTCATGCCGATGCGCGGCCAGGACAGATTTTACACCATGGCGAGCGGCGGCCTGGGGTACGGCCTCCCTGCATCGGTCGGCGTCGCGCTTGGCCGCCCCGGCATCAGGACGGTTTGCCTGATCGGCGACGGCTCGGCGATGTATTCGATCCAGGCGTTGTGGACCGCGGCGCAGCGCAAGCTGCCGCTGACGGTCGTGGTCATCAACAACGCAGGCTACGGCGCGATGCGCTCGTTCAGCCAGGTGATGCAGGTGCGCAACGTGCCCGGCCTCGATCTGCCCGGCATCGATTTTGTCCGGATCGCGCAAGGTTTCGGTTGCGACGCGGTGCGCGTTGCCAAATCATCGGAACTTGGGCCGGCGCTGAAGCGCGGCCTTGCGCATGACGGCGTCAGCCTGATCGAGGTGATGGTGGATTCCGCGGTGCCGCTGCTTTACGCGCAGAAGAGCTAGCTCAAGGCTCTCTCTATCCCGTCGTGGCCAGGCTCGTGCAAACAAATGTCATCGCCCGGCTTGACCGGGCGATCCAGTACTCTCCGAGGCACTCGTGACAGAACGGTGAAGCCGCGGCGTACTGGATCCCCCGCTTTCGCGGAGGATGACACCGCTGTTGTGGGTCAAGCCCGGCCATGACAAACTTAAACATTGTGCCGGGTAGCTTATGCTTCACTTCCCGTAAGCTTCGCGCATCTTCGCCTGGATCTTTGCCATGCCGGCGATCCAGCGGTCGTAATTCTCGGTTTTCTTGCGCATGTAGCCCAGCACTTGCGGGTGCGGCAGGATGACAAATGTTTCCTGCTCTAGTCCGGCTAACGCGTCTTTCGCCACCTGCTCCGGCGTCAGGTCGCCATCGCCGGATTGCGGACCCTTCGGGATCGAGCGCAGCATGTTGGTATCGACACCCTGCGGACACAGGATCGAAACGCCGATGCCATCGGCCCGGTGCGAGATCGCGAGGTTTTCGGAAAACCCCACGGCCGCATGCTTTGTGGTCGAATAGGCCGGGCTTCCGACCTGCGACAGAAGTCCGGCCGCAGAAATCGTGTTGAGGAAATAGCCGCCGCCGCGCGCCTTCATGCGCGGGATCAGATGCCGCGCCGCATAGACATGGGCCATGACATGGATCGCCCAGCTGCGCGACCACGGCTCGTCGGAATTGCCGCCGGCGTTTTGCGAGAGTGGATCGAAGCCGCCGCCGATGCCGGCATTGGAGCAGAACAGCGCGATCGGGCCGAACTGGCGCTCGGTCTCCTCGATCACGTGAAGAATGTCTTTTTCCTGCCCGACGTCGCATTTGAATGCCGCGCCGCCGATCGAGGCCGCAACATCCCTCGCGCCCGCGCCATCGAGATCGGCGACGATCACCTTGGCCGCACCTGCGCGGTGAAAGGCTTCGCACAGCGCGCGCCCGATGCCGTTGGCGCCGCCGGTGACAACCACGACCTTGCCTGTCACCTGCATCGCGCCCTCAGGGTTTTGAAATCAATCTCAGGTCAATACGAGATCGAGCACGGCGGTGTAATGGCAGGCCGCGCCCAGCAGCACGAAGGAATGCCAGATCGCGTTCTGAAAACGCAACCGCTGCCAGGCATGAAAGATGATCCCGAGACTGTAGAGCAGGCCGCCGGCTACGATGAACCACAGCGTCAGCGTGGGCAGCGACGCCACCACCGTGTTGTAGACCATGAAGCCGCTCCAGCCCATCGCCAGATAGAGCCCGACCGAGAGCCGGTCGAAACGGCCCGGCAGCACGAGCTTGATCACGATGCCGACAGCCGCCACGCACCACACGCCGATCAGAAGCGCGATGCCAAAAATGCTGTCTTTCATCTGCGTGATGAACGGCGTGTAGGTCGCCGCGATCAGCACGTAGATCGCCGAATGGTCGAAGCGGCGCAGCACCCATTTGGCGCGCGAGATCGGCCACAGATTATAGGTTGCCGACAGCACCAGCATGGTCAGCAATCCCACGACGTAAACCGATACGACCGCGACCTCGAACCCGTTGGCATACACGGCCGTGAGCACGAGCAGCACGGTCGCCGCGATCAACCCGCAAAGGATGCCGATTCCGTGCACGACACCGTCGGCGATCAGTTCGGCCCGATCGTAATTCCAGCGCACGGCGCCAGCCGCCGCATGGACGGAGGTCGAGGCCAGTTGCTTCAGTCTGAAGATGGTCATGGCGGTCCAAGTTTCACAACCGAATCGTTAAAACATACCTCAGGCGAGGTCAACGAACCCTAAAACCCCTCCACTCAAATCGCGTCCTAAATATGAAACTTGATTTTGGCCCGCTAATCGCCACTTTCCGGATACCTCTCCGTCAAATTGCCTCCCTCAAATCGAACCCTCCCCGTCAGCATGGCCCTGAGTTTTTCCGAAATGATGGAGGAAGCGCGGCTGTCGGCACGGGCCCTGAAGGATTACGGCGAGCACTTTTTCAATCCGACGGTGCGGCTCGGCGTCACCGGACTGTCACGCGCCGGCAAGACCGTCTTTATCACGGCATTGATTCACGGCCTCACCCGCGGCGGCCGCTTTCCCGTTTTCGAGCCCTTCGCCACCGGGCGGATCGCGCGCGCCCGGCTTGAGCCGCAGCCCGACGACGCGGTGCCGCGCTTCGACTATGAGAACCATGTCCGCACCCTGATCGAGGAGCGGCGCTGGCCGAATTCGACGGTCGATATCAGCGAGTTGCGGCTGGTCATCGACTACCAGCGCCAAAACGGCGCGGACCGGACCCTGACGCTCGACATCGTCGACTATCCCGGTGAATGGCTGCTCGATCTGCCGCTGCTCAACAAAAGCTACGAACAATGGTCGCGCGAGAGCCTCGCATTGTCGCGGGAACGTCCCCGCGCTCCGCTCGCGGCGCAATGGCATGGCCACCTCGCAACCCTGAATGCCCAAGAGCGTGCAGATGAACAAGCCGCCCTGACCGCAGCGCGGCTGTTTACCGATTACCTGCGCGCCTGCCGCGACGAGCGCTTTGCGATGAGCTTGCTGCCACCCGGCCGGTTCTTGATGCCGGGCAATCTCGCGGGCTCTCCCGCGCTGACCTTTGCGCCGCTCGAACTGCCTGACGACGGCGTGGCGCCCGAGGGATCGTTGTGGGCGATGATGGTCAGGCGCTACGAGGCCTACAAGGACGTGGTGGTTCGGCCTTTCTTTCGCGATCATTTTTCCAGGCTCGATCGCCAGATGGTGCTGGTCGATGCGCTCTCCGCATTCAACTCCGGTCCCGAGGCGCTGCACGATCTCGAGGCGGCGCTGGCTGGAATTCTCGATTGTTTCAGGATCGGGCGCAGCACTTTCCTCTCCAGTCTGTTCCGGCCAAGGATCGATCGCATCCTGTTTGCGGCAACCAAGGCCGATCACCTGCACCATTTGAGCCACGATCGGCTCGAGGCGGTGCTGCGGCGGACGGTCGCGAGCGCCGTGGCGCGAGCCGAGGACACCGGCGCTAACATCGACGTCGTTGCGCTGGCCGCGGTGCGCGCCACCCGCGAGGCGATGGTCGCGCGCGGCCGCGACAAATTGCCCTCGATCCTGGGGACGCCGGCTCCCGGCGAAATCGCAAACGGCGAGGCCTTCGACGGCAAGACCGAGGTCGCGACCTTTCCGGGCGATCTGCCTGCCGACGCCGAACAACTTTTTGCGGGCGACAACGCGTTTCGCGGGCTTTCCAGTGCCAGCGCCGAAAAGACCGATTTTCGCTTCCTTCGATTCCGCCCGCCGCAACTCGATGGCGATGGGCCGGATGGCCCGATGCTGCCTCACATCCGCCTTGACCGCGCCCTCCAGTTCCTGATCGGAGACAGATTGCAATGAGCGAGCGCTCTCCCCATCGCAAGCCTGCGACTTTCAAGCTCGGCGATCCCGGCGTGGTCATGATTGACCCGGACGATGCAAGCCGCCCTTCGCGCGGCACCGTCCACGTCACGCCGGAGGCTGACCCGGCGCTGCTGCCGGTCCCGGTCGAAGCGGCGGCCGTTCCCGCGCCACGAGGGCTTCGCTGGGGCGCGGTATTTTGGAGTGCGGTCGGCGGGCTGGTCCTGCTCGGGCTCGGGCTTGGCGTCACCCGGTTGATCGAGGATCTGTTTGCGCGCAGCGAAGGCCTCGGCTTTCTTGGACTGGGCTTTGCGCTGGCCGCCGCGCTGGCGCTTGTGATTGTGACGGCGCGCGAAGCGCTCGGGCTGGCGCGGCTTGCGACGATCGAAAAGCTGCATGCGCGCGCCGCGGCGGTGCTCGCAAGCGATGATCGCGCCGAAAGCCGCAGCATCGTGCAGGAGCTTCTGAAACTGGCGCACCAGAACCCGCATCTGGCGCGAGCCCGCGCCACGCTGCAGGGCCATGCCGACGACATCATCGACGGCGCCGACATGATCCGGCTGGCGGAGCGCGAATTGATGACCCCGCTCGATCAGGAGGCGCGCCGGCTGGTGTCCTCAGCTGCCCAGCGCGTCTCGATCGTCACCGCCGTCAGTCCACGCGCGCTGGTCGACGTGCTCTTTGTGTTCGTGGCGTCGCTGCGGCTGATCCGGCAGCTGGCACGGCTTTACGGCGGACGGCCGGGCGCGCTCGGCATGATCGCCCTGATGCGCCACGTCATCGCGCATGTCGCCATCACCGGCGGCATGGCGGCAAGCGACGGCCTAGTCCAGCAGGTGCTCGGCCATGGTCTCGTGGCAAAACTGTCGCAGCGGCTCGGCGAAGGCGTGCTCAACGGATTGCTCACCGCACGGCTGGGCTTAGCCGCCATCGACGTCACCCGCCCGCTGCCGTTCACGGCATTGCCGCGGCCCACGCTCGCCGATCTCGCCAAAGACCTCTTGCGCGAGGGCGAGGAGTGAGCGGCGGCGTAATTGTTCCTTGCAAATAAAGAGGCCACCCAAAGGGGAGGCCATATTGGATTTGGCTTAAACGGTCAGAAAAGTGCCGCGATCAATCGCAAACCTGGACTCGGCGAACTTGCCAGCCATATCCGTCCCAGTAGCGCTCGCGAACCAAACGGCAGGCAGGCTCTTCGACATAGACCGGCGCCGGCGCATAATAAACCGGCGGTGGTGGAGGAGGACGCGATGCCAGCGCGCCGCCGAGCAATGCCCCGCCAATAAGTCCGCCCACGACGCCGGCGGCGATTTCACCATTCTCGGCCCTTGCAGGAACCGGCAACCAAAGCGGACTCGCGGCCAGAGTGACAGCCACGATAGCTGAAGCGATCTTGCGCATCAGATCTTCTCCTAGTTACGGCCGCAAATCGTTCAAGGACCGCCACACCCAACCATCATACATCTCCCGATTAACGCTTTCTTAAGTCTACACCGCGGCAGAAAGATATTTTGCAACGAGTGATGCAATTCGTCCGCTGGGGCCGTTTCGAATGGAAAAGGGCACGCGACGAACGCGCCCTCACTGACTTCCTGAGCATCGATGCCGTGCTCGGTCGTATCCTGAGCGCCCGCTCCTAACTCGTCGCTTCTGCGCCAACCCTCCTCATCTCGGCGGAGGGCAAGGTTGACCGTTTGGAAGCGTGCACGGCTTTGCTGCCGCCGGAGGTGGCGGAGCAGGACGCGCAACGGGGGGCGGTGGTGGCGGCGGCGGCGGAGCCGGCCGCGCAACTGGAGGCGGGGGTGGCGGCGGCGGAGCTGGTCGCGCAACAGGAGGGGGCGGCGGCGGAGCCGGTCGCGCAACAGGAGGTGGCGGCGGCGGAGCCGGTCGCGCAACAGGAGGGGGG
>JAQGKJ010000873.1 GCA_028290165.1 Bradyrhizobium sp.
CCAGGCGAGAGCGCTGGTAATTCAAGTGCGCGAGTTCGACCTGCAGCGCGCCCTCCTTGGTCTTGGCGCGGCGGCCGAAGATTTCGAGGATCAGTCCGGTGCGGTCGAGAACCTTGGTGTTCCAGGCCTTCTCGAGGTTGCGCTGCTGGATCGGCGACAACGCGCAATCCATCACCACCAGTTCGATCTCGTGCCCGGTGATGAGCCCGACGATCTCTTCGACCTTGCCCTTGCCGAGATAGGTTGCGGGGCGGATCTGGCTGACCGGCGCGATCAGCGCGTCGGCAACCGTCAGGTCGATGGCACGCGCCAGACCGACGGCTTCCTCGAGCCGGGCCCCGGAATTGCGCAGGCCATGCTGATCCGTTTGCGCCTCGGGATCGCCGCGGCGCATGCGCAAGTAAGGGCCGATGACAATCACCCGCCCGGTTTCTCTGCCTCCTGCCGACCGCGGACTGTCATCACCCCCTTCCAGATGTCGGGGTTCCAATCAGATTACTCTCAAGCCGGAGCATCCTCGCCGCCTTCGAACAGCTGGATCGGAGCGCCAGGCATGATGGTCGAGATCGCATGCTTGTATACAAGCTGCGAGTGACCGTCGCGCCGCAGCAGCAGGCAGAAATTGTCGAACCAGGTGACAATTCCCTGCAGCTTCACCCCATTGACCAGAAAGATCGTCAGTGGCGTTTTGGTTTTGCGAACGTGATTAAGGAAGGTGTCCTGTAGATTTTGTGCGCGGTCTGCCGCCATTGTTTTTGTCCCGCCGTCTTGTTTGCTTCTTTTTATTGAACCGGACGCAGCTCTCTTTTGTTTTGGAGCGTCCCCCGATTGCCCGCTTTGCCCTGAGATCCCCCTCTGGGAGGCGCGGCGGCTCGATTAGAAGGCAGGCGCGGTTTTTAGGCAAGCCAGTTCGCAAGGCAACGGCGCCGAACGAGAGCGCAATTCCCCGTAAAAGCCCGGAAAGAGACGAATTTTCTCAAGCAAATGCATGAATTGCATCTGCCAAATCCTTATTCAGCCGACGCCCAGCGCCTTGAGCTTGCGATGCAGGGCGGAGCGTTCCATGCCTACGAATTCCGCTGTCCGCGAGATATTGCCGGAGAACCGGCTGATCTGGGCGATCAGGTAGTCGCGCTCGAACACCTCCCGCGCCTCGCGCAGCGGCAGGCCCATGATATGCTCGCCGTTGTTGCTGGTCGGCATCGCCGGAACCATCGAGCCGACGTCCTGCGGCAGCATATCGGCGGTGATGATGACTTCCGGTCCGCCGCCCGCCAGAATCATGACGCGCTCGACATTGTTGCGAAGCTGCCGGACGTTTCCCGGCCAGACGTGGGACTGCAAGACCGCCATCGCGTCCTGGCCGATCTGGCGTTTCGGCAGTCCGGTGGCGAGCGATATCTGATCCATGAAATAGTCGATCAATTCGGGAATATCCTCGCGGCGCTCCGATAGCGGCGGCACCCGGATCGGCACCACGGACAGCCGATGATAGAGATCCTCGCGGAACCGCCCTTCCGCGATCTCCTCTTCCAGATTGCGTGCGGTCGAGGAGACGATGCGAACGTCGACATTGACTTTGGTGGTGCCGCCTGAACGCTGGAACGTCTGGTCGACCAGCACCCGCAGGATCTTGTTCTGGGTTTCCCGCGGCATATCGCCGATCTCGTCGATGAACAGGGTGCCGCCATGGGCCTCTTCCAGTGCGCCAGCCTTGCGTGAATGCTCGCCATTGGATTGTTCGATTCCAAACAGCTCGATCTCCATGCGCTCCGGCGTGATTGCCGCGGCATTGATGACGACGAACGGCCCCTCGGTGCGGCTTGATGCATTATGCAGCGTGCGCGCCGCCAATTCCTTTCCCGAACCGGAGGGACCGACAATCAGGATACGGCTATTGGCCTTGGCGGCCCTCTCGATGGTCTGGCGCAGCTGATTCATGCAGGCGGAGCGTCCGGTCAGGACGCTGGCGGCCGGCGCAAGCTGCTTGAGTTCCTTCACTTCGCGCTTCAGCCGCGAAGTCTCCAGCGCCCGCGTCGCCACCAGAATCAGCCGGTCGGACTTGAAGGGCTTTTCGATGAAGTCGTAGGCGCCGCGCTTGATCGCCGCCACCGCGGTTTCGATATTGCCGTGCCCGGAGATCATCACAACCGGGAGATCGGCATGGTCGCGCTTGATCTGCTCCAGCAACTGCAGCCCGTCGAGCTTGCTGCCCTGCAACCAGATGTCGAGGAACACCAGATGCGGGCGGCGGTTAGCAATTTCCGTCAGCGCCGAATCGCTGTCGCGCGCCGTCCTGGTGGTGAAGCCCTCGTCGTCCAGAATGCCCGCAACCAGATCACGAATATCGGCTTCGTCATCGACAATCAGAATATCATTTGCCATGGGTCGCGCCCTGTCTTGTCAGCCGCCTGTCGCGGCTTCGATTTTTGTTTCATTGTTAGTTGTTTCTGCCGGCTCGCTGGTTTCGGATGCCGGTTCTTTTGTTTCGGGGGTCGGTTCCTTGATGTCGACCTTCGGGGCATGGCCCGATACGGCAAATCGCAGCCGCATCCAAGCCCCCCGTTGGCCCGGCCGGATGTCCGCGGCGTCGTTGAGTTCGATCCGGCCGCCATGGTCCTCCAGAACGCGGCCGACGATGGCGAGCCCGAGGCCAGTGCCCTTTTCGCGCGTCGTGACATAGGGTTCGAGCAAGCGCGCCCGGCTCACCTTGGGCAGTCCGATCCCGTTGTCGATGACGTCGATGATGATGTCATCGTCTTCGCGCGCGGCGACAACCTCGATTCGTCCCTTCCCCAGTTCCTCCGGCGGAACGGCCTCGATGGCTTCCGTCGCGTTCTTGATGATGTTGGTCAGCGCCTGCGAAATCAAGCGCCGGTCGAACTGCGCCCGCATCGGCTCTTCCTTGATTTCGGCTGCGCTATCGATGTCGGGATGTCCGACCCGCATCAGGAATACCGCCTGCCGCACGGTGTCGGCGACGTCCTCGCCTTCGATCACGGGCTTCGGCATCCGCGCGAAGCGCGAGAATTCGTCGACCATCCGCCTGATATCATCGACCTGGCGCACGATCGTTTCGGTGCATTGCTCGAACACGGCCTTGTCTTCGGTGATGACCTTGCCGAACTTGCGGCGAATGCGCTCGGCCGAAAGCTGGATCGGGGTCAGCGGATTCTTGATTTCGTGGGCGATGCGGCGGGCGACGTCGGCCCATGCCGAGGTGCGCTGCGCTGAAACCAGTTCAGTGATATCGTCGAGTGTGATGATGTAGCTGTCGCGCGAATGGCTGGTCTGCTCGGCACTGACGCGAACCGAAAGATTGCGCTCGTGGCCGTCGCGGTTGATGGTGATCTGGCCCTGTACCAGCCGCTGGGTCCCTTCGCGCGCCTTCTTCATCATCTCGTCGAGCTCGGGCAGCACATCCGATAGCGGATGATCCAGCGTCTCGGATTCGGCGTGCCCGATTAGCTTTTCGGCGGAGCGGTTGAGGATGCCGACGCTCCCCGAAGCATCGACGCCGATGATCCCCGCGCTTGCCGAGGACAACACCGCCTCGATGAAGCGGCGGCGGCTGTCGATCAGCTCGCTGGCGTTGACCAGTTCATCGCGCTGGGTCCGCAACTCCTGTGTCATCTTGTTGAAGGTCTCGCCGAGCTGCGCAAGATCACCCTCCGAGCCGTGGACCGGCACCTGGACGTGCAGATCGCCGGTCGAGACAATGTTGGCGGCGCTCATCAGCCGCCGGATCGGGGCGACCAGCCAGTTGGCAAAATTCAGCCCGATCAGTACCGAGGCCATCAGGATGGTCAACGCGATCACGGCGAACATCAGGGCGAAGTTCACCTGAATGCCGAGCCGGCGCGATTCGATCTCGGCATATTCGGCGACGCTGGCCTCGGTTTGCCGGAGTTGCGCGACCACGCGGGGATCGAGCAGACGCGCCACGTAGAGGAAGGTGTCGTTGTATGCACGCAGCCTGATCACGGCCGCGACGTAGTTGGCCTCGGGGAACACCGCGATCTGCGGTTCGTTTTCGTCGACATTGTTGCTGAGGAATTCCGGCGCCGGCGTCGTGAACTGCAGTTGAATGCCGGTTTGCGCCGTCTCCAGGACATTGCGGTCCTTGTCGATCAGCATCGCCCCCGGCAGGTTGCGCGAGGCGGCGCTTGAGGTCAAAAGCTCGCGAAACGTTCCACGATCCTGGTCGAACAACGGCCTTGCATGCGTGAGATCGTTGGCCATTCCCAGAATGTCGCCACGAATAAGTTGCGCGTGCTCCTGCACATAGGCATGCGCGATGATCAGCGAATTCTGGATCACCTCCCGCGTCGGGCCTGAGAACAGCCGGTCGAGGCCGCGGTCGATGGTGATGTTCGCGACCGCCGCCACCAGCACCGCCGGCAGCACCGCAATGACCGAGAACAGACTGACGATCTGGATGTGGAGCCTGGCCGCCGCCCTGCCCCGGCGCCGCGCCTGCATCACCTGCCAGACTTCGCGGATGATGATGCCGACCAAGAGCAGGATGGTTGCGCCGTTGATCAGCAGGAAAGAAAAGACCACCGTGCGGGTCGGCTCGATATGGGTCAGGCCCGTGAGCACCACGAAGGTGAGCAGGGTCGACAGCAACGCCAGGCCGACCGCAAACGGCGCCAGGAACCTCCACAGGGACCTTCCCTTGGGTTCGGCGAACGACGGATCGAACGATGCGGCCGAGGTGTCTGCGCTGGTCATTCCGGCAAGGGTGAGCTGATGGCCTTACGTCCGCTCGCCGAGATCATCGCTGGCAGCGGACTGATGCATTCATATCACATTGTTGCCAAATTACGACAATTCCGCGGCGCATTCTGCCGCCTAAATGCGCATTACCGCGCGGCTTCCAGCTCGGCAAGGGGGCATGGAGGCCGTCATCCGGTTGCCAAGTCCTAGTCTAGTTGCCGCTTCGGTAAACCTGGATGTCGAGGTCGCGGATCTTCTTGCGCAGCGTGTTGCGGTTGA
>JAQGKJ010000006.1 GCA_028290165.1 Bradyrhizobium sp.
TTCAAGCAGCGCAGTCGCTAGCGCCCTTGGACTCACAGGCTTGACCAGAAAGGCGTCGGCGCCGGCGGCGCGCGACGCCGCCTCGTCATCGCCGCGGCCCGATACCCCGATGATCGCGATGCGGCCGAGCGGCGGGTTCAGGCTGCGAATACGCTTGATCGCCTCGATGCCGTCGATGCCCGGCAGCACCATGTCCATCAGCACCGCGTCAAACGCGCCTTGCGCGATCCGCTCGGCGGCGGCCTCGCCGCGCCCGATGAATTCCGTATGATGACCGAGTTCAGTGAGGATCGTGTTGAGCACGACGCGGCCGAACGGATTGTCCTCGACGCTGAGGACGCGCAGCGCCTGCAGCGGGGCCGTCGACACACCGTGGCCGGCGCCCGGGCCGGCGGCCTTCGAAGCTTTCGCCCGGGTCAACGTCACCGTCAGCGTGAATGTGGTTCCTCCGTTTCGCCGTTGCTCAACGAGGATGTCGCCGCCCATCGCGCGCGCCAGCGCTTTGACCGACGACAACCCGAGCCCGGCGCCGCCGAAACGCGAGGCGATGCTGACATTGGCTTGCGAGAACGGGCGGAACAGGCGCTTGATCTCGTTCAGCGTGAGCCCGATTCCGCTATCGGAAATGGCAAAGGAGACGGCGATTTTGTCCCTTGCACCGCGCATCGGCATTGGCTTGACCGCCAGCCCCACACCGCCCGCTTCGGTGAACTTTACGGCGTTGTCGATCAGGTTTTCCAGGGCGGCGCGCAGACGGACGGGATCGCCGACCACCAGCGCCGGAAGCTTCTCGGAGATATCGACGGAGGATTGCAGGCCTTTCGCCGCCGCCCGGCCAGCCAGCGAGTCGCCGGCGTTGCGCGCCAGCGCGCGCAGATCGAACAAATCCTGCCGGATCCCGGCCGCGGCATGCCCGCCTTTGGCGGCGTCGACGAACAAGGTCGCAAGACTCGCAAGATGTTCCGCGCCCGCCTTGATGGTATCGACCCAGCGCCGCTCGCGCTCGTCAAGATCGGACGTCGCCAGCAGATCGCTGATGGCAAGAATTCCCGTGAGCGGTGTGCGGACCTCATGCGCAAACGCGGCGAGCGCCGCCTCGACCATACCGGGTGCTTCGGTTTTGGCAGCGCGCTTGCGCGCCTTGCCCGCGGCAAGGCGTGGAGCGCGTCTTTTCCGCGGTCGTCTTTCCGGCGGCCGCGTGGTGCGCTGTGAGCGCGATCTTGGCGCCATGATTCCCCTGAGCCCGACCCGGCTCACCATGCCACGGCCGGCCCGCCGGAGTCACGCCGCAGGCGCCGTATTCCTCATGTGACCGGCCTGCGGCAAACTTGCCCAACAATTACGGCAGGCCGACCAGGCGACGGATGCCGGCCGGCGGCACGCCGGTGGCGCGGAGTTCGCGCAAGCCCGTCGCCTGCGTCGACTTCGAAAGCTTTCGCCCCGCATTGTCGAGGATAAGGCGGTGGTGGCGGTAGACGGGCTGCGGCAGACCGAGCAACCGTTGCAGCAGCCGGTGGACGCCGGTCGACCAGAACAGGTCCTGGCCCCGCACCACTTCCGTTATGCCCTGCAGGGCATCGTCGATCACCACCGAGAGGTGATAACTGGTCGGTGTCTCCCTCCGCGCCAGGATGACGTCACCCCACCCTTCCGGCCGGGCGACGACCAGGCCGGTCTCGCCATCGGGACCTTCGCCCTGCTCGATCCAGCTGAGGTCGCCGGCGCGCGCGCAGGCCGCCGCCATGTCGAGCCGCAGCGCGAAGGGGGCGTTAGATTCGAGCAACCGCACGCGCGCGTCGGACGAAAGCGATTTTGCCGTGCCGGGATAGAGCGGGGCGCCGTCGGGGTCGCGCGGCCAGGGCCCATCCGCTTCCCGCTGCGCCACGAGTTTTGCGATCTCGGCGCGGCTCTCGAAGCTCGGATAGACCAGACCCAAGCCTGAAAGTTTCTCGAGCGCATCGCGATATTCCGCGAGATGTTCGGATTGCCGCCGCACCGGTTCTTCCCAGGCGATGCCGAGCCAGGCGAGGTCTTGATAGATCGCCGTCTCGAATTCCGGCCTGCAGCGGGCTGGGTCGATGTCCTCGATGCGCAGCAACAATCGCCCGCCGGCCGCCCGCGCCAGGTCGAAATTCAGCAGCGCCGAAAAAGCGTGGCCGAGATGCAGATAACCGTTTGGGCTCGGCGCAAAGCGGAAGACGGGCGGCATTGATTAAATACCGTCATGGCCGGGCTTGTCCCGGCCATCCACGTCCTTGCAACAGTGCGATATGAAGGTTGTCACGTTTACATTCCGTACGATCTCTTCAACAGCGTCTTGTTGGTATAAAACGATCCTAGTCGTCACGGTATACCGTAGGAAGACGTTGATGGCCGGGAGCGCAGACAAGTTTACGCAGTCTGCGTAAGGCAGACTACTATGCCCGGCCATGACGTAGAATGAGAAGATGCTCGTCCACCTCGAGACCCAGACCGACCTCGAAGACGCCATCCACGTGCTGGTCAAGCAAGACCCGCGGCTCAAACCCATATTCGAGCTTACGGGCATGCCGGCGCTGCGGCGGCGCGAGCCGGGCTTTGAAGGCCTTGCGGCGATCGTCTGCGGCCAGCAACTCTCCACCGCCAGCGCCGCCGCGATCTGGGCGCGCGTCAGCGCCGCGTTCGATCCGTTTCACCATGACACGCTGCGCAAGGCGCGCATCGATCGTCTGGGCCGGCTCGGCCTGTCGGCGGCGAAGATCAAGACCCTGCTAAGTCTTGCGCGCGAACTCGCCGCCGAGCGATTGAATCTCGACGTGCTGGCCAACGAGGACGCCGACGCCGCGCACAACACGCTGACCGCGCTGCACGGCATCGGCCCCTGGACCGCCGACGTCTATCTCTTGTTTTGTCTCGGCCATGGCGACGCCTGGCCCGCGGGCGATCTCGCCGTGCAGGAAGCGATCAAAGTCGGACTTGGCCTGAAGACACGGCCGACGGTGAAGCAGATGGCGCCGCTGGCGGAACCGTGGCGGCCGCTGCGCGGCGCCGCGGCACATCTGTGGTGGGCCTATTACCGGGTGCTGAAAAAGCGCGAGGGCGTGATCGGCGGCGCGCCAAAAGCGAACGATGTTTTAAACAAGATAGTTGTTGCAAAACGGTCATCGTCAAAAGCAAAGATCGCGGCTGGGAAAATGCCGGGATCGAAAACATGAAATCAACCGACTTCGTCGTTGCACGCAACGATTTGCAGCAGTGCAAGATCATCGAGACGCAACTGCCCGACGCGGCTGACTTGCCTGCCGAGGCGCTGCTGACAAGAATCGATCGCTTCGCGTTGACCGCCAACAACATTACCTATGCGGTTCTCGGCGATCAATTGAAATACTGGCAGCTGTTTCCGGCGCCGCAAAATTTCGGCAACATTCCGGTGTGGGGATTTGGCGAGGTGATCGCCTCGAAGCATCCGGGCATATCCAAAGGCGAGCGGTTGTTCGGCTATTTTCCGATGGCGACGCATCTGGTGATCGAGGCCACTGAGGTTACCAAGCGCGGCCTGCGCGACGGCGCCGCGCATCGCCAGGGGGTGGCACCAGTCTACAACGCCTATGCGCGCGTCAGCGACGATCCAGCCTTCGCCGGCCGTCAGGGCGATTACCAGGCGCTGCTGCGGCCGCTGTTCATGCTGTCGTTTCTGGTCGACGATTTTCTCGGCGAGAACGGGTTTTTCGGCGCAGAGAGCGTGATGCTCTCGAGCGCGTCCAGCAAGACTGCGTTCGGGCTTGCGCATCTCCTGCATACGCTGCGCAAGGATATCCGCGTGATCGGGCTGACCTCGGCCTCGAACGCCGATTTTGTCAGGTCACTCGGCTGCTATGACGAAGTCGTAACCTATGACCGCATCGCCTCGCTGCCGCCGGACCGGCCGGTTGCATACGTCGACATGGCCGGCAACAGCGAGTTGCGCGCCAAACTGCACCGGCATTTCGGCGGTCAGGTAAAATATTCCGGGCGCGTCGGGCTCACCCACCGCAGCTCACTGCCGGATGAGCCGGAATTGCCGGGCGCCAGGCCGGCATGGTTTTTCGCCCCCGACCAGATTCGCAAGCGTG
The DNA here is from genome assembly GCA_028290165.1 of Bradyrhizobium sp. The sequence continues at coordinate 4,092 of JAQGKJ010000006.1, forward strand.
CCAGGGAATGGGGCCCGGGCGGCATCGACGTGAGGTTCAGCGCGGCGTGGTCGGGTTTTGCCCCGGGGCTGGATCGATGGCTCAAGGTGATCGAAGGCCGCGGCGAGCGACCGGTGAGGCAAGTCTATCTCGACACGCTCGCGGGGCGCATTCCACCGGATCAGGGCCACATCCTGTCGCTGGCAACATAGCGGAGTTCTTCTCCTGCCCTTTCTGCGCGGTCCCAATCGGTATAACTTTGCCGACACGACACAGGGAAAACGCCGCGAAGTCGGCCGGTTGCGAGAAGCGCTCATGCTGGACAGAACCGAAGATATTTCGATCGCTGCCGAAAACTGGCTCGTGCAGTTCGAAAGCGCGATCACGACATCGGACGGAGTCCTGCTGAAAACACTGTTCCATCCAGACAGCTATTGGCGCGACGTGCTGTCGCTGAGCTGGAAGCTGCAGACCATCAACGGAGCCGAGGCCATACTGAGAGCGCTGAAGGCGCAGGCGGGCCGCGCCGCGCCCAACGGTTTCAGGATCGATCCAAATCGCGCCGCGCCGCGACGGGTGATGCGCGCCGGCACCCATGCGATCGAGGCGATCTTCAAATTTGAAACCACTGAGGGGCGCGGCAGCGGAATCCTGCGACTGATCCCCGATGCGAACGACGGCAACCGGCTGAAGGCGTGGACGCTGCTCACCGCGCTCGACGAACTGAAAGGTTTTGAGGAAACGCTCGGAACCTCGAGGCCCCGCGGCCAAGCCTATTCGCGCGATTTTCGCGGGCCCAACTGGCTCGATCTGCGCCAAGCCGAGACCGAATATGCCGGGCGCGATCCCGACGTCCTGGTGGTCGGCGGCGGACAGGCGGGGCTTTCGATCGCGGCACGCCTGAAGCAGTTGCAGATCGATACGCTGATCGTCGACCGCGAGCTGCGTATCGGCGACAACTGGCGCAACCGCTACCATGCGCTGACGCTGCATAACCAGGTGCAGGTCAACCACCTGCCCTACATGCCGTTCCCGCCGAACTGGCCGATCTATATCCCCAAGGACAAGCTCGCCAACTGGTTCGAGGCCTATGTCGAGGCGATGGAGTTGAATTACTGGACTGGCAACGAGTTCGAGAGCGGCGCTTACGACGACGCCGAAGGACGCTGGTCGGTGGTGTTGCGCCAAACCGACGGTGGCAAACGCGAAATGCATCCGCGCCATGTCGTGATGGCGACCGGCGTCAGCGGGATTCCGAATTTGCCGGATATTCCGAGCTTGAAGAACTTCGCCGGCACGGTCCTGCATTCCAGCCAGTATGGCGACGGCGAGACGTGGAAAGGCAAAAAGGCGCTGGTGATCGGCACCGGCAACAGCGGCCACGATATCGCGCAGGATCTCTATTCGAGCGGGGCTCGCGTCACGCTGGTGCAGCGCAGCCCGACCCTGATCACGAATATCGAACCATCGGCGCAGCTGGCCTATGCCGCCTATAACGAGGGCACGCTGGAGGACAACGACCTGATCGCCACCTCGGTGCCGCTGGTGCTGGCGAGGAAAAGCCACGTCATGATCACCGAGCAATCAAAGAAGCTGGACCAGCCATTGCTCGAAGGGCTGGCGCGTGTCGGATTCAAGCTCGATTACGGCGAAGGCAATACCGGCTGGCAGTTCAAATATCTCACCCGCGGCGGCGGCTATTATTTCAACGTCGGCTGTTCCGATCTGGTCGCGAGCGGCGAGATCAAATTGAGACAGTTTTCGGATATCGAATCCTTTGTCGCGGACGGCGCGCGGATGACAAGCGGCGAGATGCTCGCCGCCGAACTGATCGTGCTGGCGACCGGCTACAAGAGGCAAGAATATTTGGTGCGTAAGCTGTTCGGCGACGAAGTCACCGAGCGCGTCGGCCCGATCTGGGGATTCGGCGAGGAGCAGGAACTCCGCAACATGTACACGCGCACGCCGCAACCCGGTCTCTGGTTCATCGCCGGCAGCCTCGCGCAATGCCGGATCAATTCGAAATATCTGGCGCTGCAGATCAAGGCCATCGAGGAAGGGTTGCTGCCGCGGGGTGCGCGGGCGGAAAAATCCAATGCGGCCTTCGCGTAAATTTCAAAGCACGTCGTTCCGGGGCGCATCGAAGATGCGAACCTCAGATGTGCAATTGCACATCGGGGAATCTCGTCATTCCGGGTCTGGTCCTGCCGACCATCCCGGAATGACGGTGTAACAATATTGGGGGAAACACACATGCCGGTCATTCTCGGCTCGGGCGAACATCGCTACCGCGTGGTGGAGAACTGGGCGAAACTGCCGGACGGTTGGAACCTCACCGACGTCGCCTCGGTTGCGGTCGACAGCAAGGACCGCGTCTATGTCTTCAATCGCGGCGCCCACCCGATGGTCGTGCTCGACCGCGCGGGCAATTTTATCACGAGCTGGGGCGAAGGCCTGTTCCGCCGGGCGCACGGGCTGCACATCGACGCCGACGACAATCTCTATTGCACCGATGACGGCGACCACACCGTGCGCAAGTGCTCAACGGACGGCAAGGTGCTCCTGACCATCGGCATCCCGAACAAGCCGGCGCCGTTCATGAGCGGCGAGCCGTTCCATCGCTGCACCCACACCGCGCTGTCGCCGAAGGGCGAAATCTACGTCTCCGACGGTTACGGCAATGCCTGCGTCCACAAATACACCCCCGACGGCAGGCTGCTAAAAACCTGGGGCGAACCCGGTACCGATCCCGGCCAGTTCAATATCGTGCACAACATCGCAACCGACGCGGACGGTTTTGTCTATGTCGCCGATCGCGAAAACCACCGCGTCCAGGTGTTCGACGGCAACGGCAAATACGAGACGCAGTGGAACAACCTGCACCGGCCCTGCGCGCTGCATTGCTGCGGCGGCAAACATCCAAACTTCATCATAGGCGAGCTCGGCCCGGGCATGCCGGTCAACCGCAAGGTGCCGAATCTTGGTCCACGCCTGAGCATTGTCGACGCCAGGGGAAAGCGCATCGCGCGGCTCGGCGGCGAGAACGGTCCTGGGCTAGAGACTGGAAAGTTCCTGGCGCCGCACGGTATCGCGCTGGATTCCAAAGGCGACATCTATGTCGGCGAAGTCGGCGTCACCGACTGGAAGACCAGCTTTCCGGATACGCCGATGCCGCCGGAGGTTGGCGTGGTGCGCCGCCTGCAGAAGCTGGAAAGATTCTAGTGACGCAGGCCCGCCTCAGGAGATGCGGGCCTGACTGAAGGCCGTTGGATTTGCGTAGTGCACCAACCGCACGGTCGTCTTGGCCACGACAAAGCAGAACATTGCGATCATGAGATATCTGAACATGGCGGGTCTCCTTTGACCCGCCATCGCAAATCCTGGTCAAATGCTATGTGAGTTGTGTCACGCTGCCCGCTTTACAAATGTCGCATGGGGCAGTTGGGCAAAATTCGCATCTTCGTGCGCAATCCACAGCATGAAGCCCGACACAACCAGCGCAAATACGACAACGGCGATTTTGAACATGGCAATCTCCCTTCGAAGATATACGTCGCGCTTCGGCTCATGCCAGTTCAAGTGATCGCTTATTTTCAAGACCGCCCCGAATGATTGCAATTTGTTCATGTTCCGCAGCTCGCGGCTTGTTCATTCCGCCTTGAGGTTGGATGCCTTGATGATCGGCCACCAGCGTTCTGCCTCGGCTTTCTGGAACGCCCGCAATGCCTCCGGCGACTGCTGATCGAGCGGCGTGATCTGGATGCCGAGTTCCGCAAAACGTTCCTTCACGGAAGGGTCCGCAAGCACCCGCACCATGACGGCATTGAGCCTGGCGATGATCTCCTTCGGCGTGTCCTTCGGTACCCAAAGCCCGTACCAGAGCGACGCAAAGAAGCCCGGCAGTCCCGCCTCATTCGCCGTCGGAATGCCGGGCGACGAAGGCAGCTGCGTCCTGCCGGTGATCGCGAACGGTTTCACGCTGCCGGCGCCGACCAGCGATTTGAAATTCGACGACGGCTCGATCATGAAATCGATCTGCTCTGCCAAAAGATCCTGCATGGCCGGCGCATTGCCGCGATACGGCACGAATTGAAATTTTGTCCTGGTTTCTCTTTGAAACGAAATGCCGGTGAGATGGCCGGTCGCGCCGACGCCTGCGATACCGACCGACGCCTTGTCGGGATTGGCCTTCAGCCAGGCGATCAGCCCTTTCAGATCGTCCGCCGGCAGGCTCTTCCTGCCGACGATCAACAGCGGTTCGCTGCCGATTTGAATGACCGGCTCCAGATCCTTCAACAAATCGAACTGTAGAGCATAGAGGCCACCAGTCAGCATGTGCGTGGTCGACGTGCCGATGCTCAGCGTGTAGCCATCAGGCGCCGAGCGGACCGCGCGACCGACGCCGATGCTGCCGGCGGCTCCCGCAACGTTCTCGATGATCACGGGTTGACCGAGAATGGCCCGCATCTTCTCGCCCAGGAAGCGCGCCAGAGTGTCGGTCGCCCCGCCGGCGGGGAACGGCACGATCATGGTAATGGGACGCGTCGCATAGGCTTGCGCGGCCGCAGGATCGGCCGACCCCAGGCCAAGCAGGGCCACGACCACAACCGTCAGCAATCTAGGCATGGGGCTCCTCCGGGATCAGGCTTGTGCAACGCATGCCCGGTTGCATGTTTGCCCGTTTCCGATACGTCAATCAAACATCGCCGACCGCCTCGCGCCGCCGTTGTTCGGATTCCTCCGCATAACGCCGCATCGCATGGGCTTCGTTCAAAATTCCAACCGGCCGGTGCTCGCCATCGGTCTCGACCACCGCCAGCGATTCGGCTTCCGCAGCGTCGAAGACAGCGATCGCTTGCTGGATGTTCATGAGCGGATGCAGCACGACATCGCGATGATGGAGGATGCCGACCAGGCCGCTCTTCGCATCGAGATCCGGCGCGTGCGCATCGGCCACCAGCGCCAGCCCGAGATAGCGGCCGGCGGCGTCGACAGCGACCACCTGGGTCTTCGATCCCAGCGGGAATTTTGCGCGGAATTCCCCGATCGGCATGCTGGCGTCCACGGTGGCCACGTCGGGCCGCATCAGGCGCTGCACCGTGAGATCGCGGATCCAGCCCACGTCGGCGGCGCTGCGGATGGTCTCGCCGCGCAGGTGAAATCGCCAGGTCGCAAACGAGTAACCGAACAGCTCGCGCGTGATCTGGGTCGAGATGATGACCGCGACCAGCACCGCGGTGGTGAGCCTGAGATTGCCAGTGGATTCCAGCGCGATGAACGACATCGTCAGCGGCCCGCCGATCACCGACGCCGACAGCGCGCTCATGCCGACGATCGCATAGACGTTCGGATCGAGTTTGAGACCCGGCCAGATCACATCGAAGCCGGCGGCGAACAGGTGACCTCCGAGCGCGCCCAGAAACAGGGTTGCGAAAAACAATCCGCCGCGAAAGCCGCTGCCAAGCGATACCACCGACGCGATCGCTTTCAGCACGAACATGGTCGCAATCACCGTCAACGGGATCGATACGAATCCGGCAAAATGCAGCGCCCCATGGCCCGACGACATCACCTGCGGCGTCACCAATGCGAGCAGGCCGACCGCGAGACCGCCAAGCGCCGGGCGCAGCGGCGGCCAGAGTCCGGTCTTCGACAATAACTTCTCACACAGC
>JAQGKJ010000010.1 GCA_028290165.1 Bradyrhizobium sp.
CCATCACATGCACGCTCATCGAATAATAACCTTCAAGGCTCGTGGAAAATTTGGGCCGACCTTTGACGCTGAGGACTTCTTTCGTGAGCATGCCGCGCAGTTTATTCGCCGCTCCGATCGAGTCCTCATATCTGCCCATGAGCATGCAAGCATGCATCATCAAAAGAAGGTCGTGCACACATGCCGTGGTGTAGGGAGTGAGGGCACCGGCGTAAGCGAGAAAGATGTCGTTTGCCGCTATCGCTCTCGCGCTGGCGATCTTTGCTTTTTGATACTCACCGCACAGCACGTAGACATGCCCCGGCATGTGGTTCATGTGCCCCGCGTCCGGGCACATCGTGGCGAGGGCGCGCGCCGAGGCCGTCGCGCGGTCCGGCTCATTCGACATCTCGAGAATATGGATATGCAAATGCACGAGCGCCGGATGCTTTTTTAGCCCTGCCCGGTCGGCCAACTCGATCGCGCGCTCGCACACCTCGAGCGCTTCGATTACGTCTGAATTTTTCGCCGGCAATCCGGTCTTGACGTTCCACAGGCGTCTTGGCGTTCGCATGATCAATGCTTCGACGAAAAGCGCCACCACGTCGTTATCGTCTCGACGTTGATGGTAAACTCTGCGCAATTCGGCGGCGTAATCTTCGTCCCAACGATCAAACTCTTCCGGCTGAACAGAATGCGGCTTCTGAACGCGGCAGGCCAGCGTCTCCACCAGCCAGTTTTCGAGCTCCGTCGCCCGATGTGCCAGGGCGCGTGCCATCTGGATATGTTCGTAGGCTATCCTGGTGGCAGTATTGGCCTCTTCCTCACTGTGGTCGCGCCATGTCATGTTGTAGAAAGGCCCGGCGCCATAGGCGATACCCCAATGAGCCATGACGCATTCGGGATCGAATTCGAGCGCCTTTCGAAAGCACTTGACGCCCTCCGACTTGTTGAAGGCAAAGCACCAGTTCAAACCCAGGTCGAACCAGCGTTGCGTTTCCGGCGAGGTTGTCGAAATAATCCTGGAATGGCTGCCAAGGTCGAAACGATCCATCTCTCTAACTCCAGCATCGCGCGTACCGGTAATGCTGCGGCGCAAGCACGCGAGACATCGATCGCCCCGTCAGCTTTTTAGCGGCCGGGCTCGCAGATCCTGATCTTCTCCCCAGCGGCGAACGGTGCCCACATCGATCTCGAACAAGTCCAGCATCCGGCCCACGGTGTGATCTACCATCTCTGCGATCGATTCCGGTTTCGCATAGAATGCGGGAACCGGCGGCGCGATAATCGCGCCGACGTCGGATAATGCGGCCATTGTCCGGAGATGGCCGCCATGCAGCGGCGTCTCCCGCACCATCAACACCAGCCGCCGTCGCTCCTTCAGCGTGACATCGGCAGCTCGCGTCAGCAACGTAGTGGTCACGCCGGTCGAGATTTCCGACATCGAGCGGATCGAGCACGGCGCGACGATCATGCCGGCGGTGCGGAACGATCCGCTGGCGATCGAGGCGGCCATATCGTTGATGTCATGAACCGTATGCGCGGCCGCCTTGACGTCGGCGATCTTCAGCGTCGTTTCGTAGGCAAAGGTCAGTTCAGCGGTCTTTGACATCACCAGATGGGTTTCGACGCCGGCATTCCGCAACAGCTGCAACACCCGGACGCCGTAAACGACTCCGGACGCGCCAGAAATACCGACGATGAGCCGGCGCTGAGCCGGAACCGGCAGGTCCATCAACATAATTCCCGCGTGGCGCGTCGTCTTTCGCTTCCAGCACACTATCAAGAATGAACGGCGCAGGTCAGAACCGTCATGCGGTACGACGCGTTTTGCCTCGCAATTGCACAACGGATGCCTATCATCTCCCCTTGCAAAGGGGCACCTTTTTCCATTATGTCTATACATGTTGAATATGTCTAGACATGATGACGAGCCGGGCTTGGCCGAAATGAATGACGCAGTGCTCAGCTTTGATGCCATCCGGCAGGACTTCCCGGCACCGGGAGCAAGCTCACCGATCCGCGTGATCGACGGAATCAGCTTCGAGGTCGAACGCGGCCAATTTGTCGCGGTGATCGGACCAAGCGGCTGCGGCAAGAGCACGCTGCTGCAGATGGCAGCCGGCCTGTTGATGCCGACGCGCGGTGGAGTACGCCACCGTGGACACGCGGTCAGCGAGGTCAACCGCGAGGTTGGCTTCGTGCCGCAGCAGGCCCAGCTGTTTCCATGGAAGACGCTGGCGGAAAACGTCGAACTGCCTCTGTTGCTGCGCGGCGTCGCCGGCGCAGAGCGCAAGCAACGCGTCGCCTCCGCGCTGGAGGCCGTTGGCCTCAGCGGCTTCGAGCATTATTATCCCCGCCAATTGTCCGGCGGCATGCAGAAACGCGGCTCGATCGCCCGCACGCTTGTATATCGCCCCGACGTGATCTTGATGGACGAACCGTTCGGCGCGCTCGATGCGCAAACCAGAATGGTGATGCAGGACGACCTGCAGATGCTGGCACGCGACGCGGGCGCCACCGTCCTCTTCGTCACCCACGATATTACCGAGGCGGTGCTGCTGGCGGACAGCGTCGTGATCATGAGCCAGCGACCGTCGCGGCTCCTGGCCAATGTCGGCATCGATCTCGCGCGGCCGCGCGGTGTATTCGAGCCGTTTCGCAATCCAGGCTTTGATGCCGCCTACGACGCGGTGTGGTCGGTATTCCGGTCGCAAATCGATATTCGGCAACGTTCACATTGAGGGAAGGCAGGACGATGAACGACATCGCCGCCACCACCAACCCGTCAACTGCGGCTGAGATTTCGGCAGCCAGGAGACGCTCGTTGCTGGGCAAGGCCACGCATCGTCTGGCGTTGCTGCTGCCGGGGATCGCGATCCTGGTATTCTGGCAATGGGCCGCCGGCCGGCTGATCAAGGAAATCTACGTCAGCAAGCCGACGGCGGTGGCGGAGCGGCTGTACGAAATTTTCAGCTCCGGCGAGATCTATCCGCATCTGTGGACCACCGGCCAGGAGCTTGTGCTCGGCTATCTCATAGGTGTCAGCGGCGGGATCCTGGCCGGCTATGCGCTTGGTCGCTCGCCGCGGCTCGCCAGCATCTTCGAGCCTTATGTTATGGCGTTTTACGGCGTTCCGAAGATCGCCCTGGCGCCGCTCTTCATCATCTGGTTCGGCATCGGCATCTGGTCGAAGGTTGCACTCGCCTCGATCATGGTTTTCTTCCTGGTATTCTACAATGTGTATTCCGGGGTCCGCGCCGTCGATCGCGAACTGGTCAACCTCACGCTCGTGATGGGCGCCAACCAGCGCCAGCTCACCTATCACGTCTATTTTCCCGCGGCGGCCCCCTACGTCATGCTCGGCATGCGCATGGCTGTGCCTTACAGCGTCATCGGCGTGATCGTCGGCGAGTTCACATCGTCCACCCAGGGCCTCGGCCTGTTTATCCACGAGGCGTCCTCGACTTATGATCCTGCCGGCGTATTCGCCGGCATCGTCATCCTTCTCGCCTTCGTCGTCGTGGCCAATGTTCTTGCTGGACGGCTGGAACGGAGATTTCTTCGCTGGAAGACACCGACCACGCAGGGGCCGAGTGATATCTGAACTCAATATAGCTGCAACAGGAGCGAGCATGCATTCGATCAACGGCCTGATCCGAGCGCTGACCCTCGCAGCGACATTGTTGCTGCTTCCGACACTGGCATCCGCGCAAGAGTCCGTCCGCATCGCGCAAGGTTTTGCCTCGCTGAGCTTCCTTCCGCTGTGGGGGGCGCGCGCGCTGAATACCTTCGCTCCCCAGGGATTGACCGCGACCGTCTTGAGTTCGCCCGGTGGCGATCCCGCGGCACTCGCGGCGCTGGACGCCGGCGATGCCGATCTCGCTGCGGTCGGAACCGAATCGGCGCTACGGGCCGTGGCCAAGGGTCAGCCGTTCGAGATCGTCTACAATCTGATGTCGAAGATGACGCTGGAGGTCGTGGTGGCGCCGTCCTTGCTGGAGAAGACCGGCGTGAAGCCCGGCGATCCCCTCGAGAAGCGGATTGCCGCGCTGAAAGGCGCAACCGTCGGCGTCGCCGCTGTCGGCGGCACCCAGGAAACGGCGGCGCGCTGGCTGGCGGCGAAAGGCGGTCTCGACCCGAAGGCCGATATCAAGGTGGCGCAGGTCGGCAGTCCTGTCGCGCTGCAGGCCGCGCTCGAGAACAAGCGTATCGATGCATTCGTGCTATCGCCGCCGGAGGGCTTCCTCGCGGCCAAATCGGGCACCGGCACCGTCCTGGTTTCGCTTGGCGACGACTTTCCGCTGCTCGCCAACCAGCCCTATCTGGTGCTGGTTGCCAAGAAGCCGATCGACGACAAGGCGTCAGACTTGATCGTCAAGACCGCGCGGGCAATGCAGGCGGCCAGCATCGCGCTGGTCAGCGAACCCGAGCCGACCGCGCAGGCGATCCAGAAGCAATTCTTCGCGAAGGCCGACCCCGCGGCGATCGTCGCCGCAGTCAAGGCCATGAACGGCGGCGTCGCCAGCGGCGGAAAGCTCGACGCGCAAGCTTTCCAGAACCAATTGGCATTTTCGAAGCAGGTCGGCACCAATTTCGGCAAGGATTTCGATGCGGCCGCGTCGCAAAACGATCTCTGGACCAACAGCTTCGTCGAGCGTGCCGCCAAGAAAAATTAATCGGTGCTGCGGAAATACCTCAGCCGGTTGGCGTGAAGCGCGCGATCAGATCATAGAGGTGTCCGGGATGCGTGATCCGCACCGCCGTGATCGGCTCGCCATTGCGCCATGTACGCCGCTCGATCACCAGGCACGCGGCGCCCTCGTCGATCTTCAGATCCTTCGCCAGCTCCTTGTCGGCATTGCAAGCGGTGATGCGGTGCTCGGCCTCCGTCCACGGAACGTGGCCAACCAGCCAGGTGTTAGGCGGCGTCTTTGAAAAGTCCTCGCGCAGCGCGTCCGGCACGGCCTGCAGATTGATCAACCGGTCTTCGATCGCAAACGGCTGGCCTTCGGCCTCATGCAGGCAGCGAACCGCCAGCACCTGCGCTCCCGCGCTGACCGCGAGACGGGTCTTGTCACGGGCTGAAGCGACACGCTTGCGAAGATCGAGCAGCCGGTACTCATAGTGTTCACCGCGTTTCTCGACCTCACCCTTGAGATCTGGAATCTGAAGGATCGCGGATTGCACGCGCGGACGTGACACGAAGCTGCCGGCCCTGCGGCGGCGTGCCACCAGACCTGCTTCGGCGAGCGCCGAGATGACCTTGTTCACGGTCATCCGCGAACAGGAATAGGTTTCCATCAGTTCGTGTTCGAACGGCACACGATGCCCCGGTGGCCAGTCGCCGGATGTGATTTTGGCTTCGAGATCGCTGCGGATGCGCTGATAAAGCGCCTTTGGCGTAGATTTTGCGATAAGCTTGAGTTTCACGGTCATGCGAAAAGCAACCCCTCGATCGCCTGACGGAAGCGCAACGCGACCGTCTCCCGGTTGCGATGCCGGCCGTCCTTTACCACCTTGCGGCCGCGCGCCCACACGCAATCCACCAGCGAGCGGCCTGCGCCGAAAATCCAGCTATCGAGGATGGCATCACCGGCGCGGCCGGTCAGCGCGACGTTCTGCGCATCGAGACTGACGATATCGGCGAAGGCGCCTTCCGTCAGCCCGGATTTGGCCACGCCGAGAGCCCGCGATCCTCCTCGCAGCGCGCCGTCGAGCAACGCACGCCCGGTCGAGGCGGTATCGCCGGACGCCATCACGTTTCGCACCCGGCGCGCGAGGCGCTGCGAATATTCGAGCTGACGCAATTCGTCACTCAGGCCGATCAGTACGTTGGAATCCGTGCCGACGCCGAACACCCCGCCCTGCTCAATAAATTCCGGCGCATTGAATGTCCCGTCCCCCAGGTTCGCCTCCGTCACAGGGCAGAGACCAGCCACCGCGCCGCTGTCCGCAACGCCGCGGATTTCCGTGGATGTCGCATGCGTCGCATGAACGAGACACCAGTGGCGGTCGACCGGTGCGTGGTCGAACAGCCATTGCAACGGGCGTTGCCCGCTCCAGGCGATGCATTCATCGACTTCGCGCGTCTGTTCGGCGATGTGAATATGAACCGGGCTGTCCTTGGCAAGGTTCAGCACCGCTTGCAGTTGTTCCGGCGTGACCGCTCTCAAGGAGTGAGGCGCGAGACCGACGACCGCGTCCTGCTGCCCGGCCACGGCGCGGCGGCTGGCCTCCATAAGCCGCGAGAAACGATCGATATCGTTGACGAAGCGCCGTTGTCCGGGATCGGGCGCGCGACCACCAAAACCCGCATGGGCGTAGAACACCGGCAATAGCGTCAGGCCGATGCCGGCGGCTTGTGCGGCCGCGGCGATCCGTTCAGCGAGTTCGCCCAGATTGGCGTAGGGCGTGCCTGTGACATCGTGGTGGATGTAGTGAAACTCCCCAACCCGGGTGAATCCCGCCTCCAGCATTTCGACATAGGCCTGCGCGGCCACGGCTTCGATATCGTCGGCGGTCATGCGGCCGACGAAACGGTACATCAGATCGCGCCAGGTCCAAAAGCTGTCGGCAGTTGTCCCTCTGATCTCGGCGAGACCGGCCATGCCGCGCTGAAAGGCGTGACTGTGCAGATTGGAGATGCCCGGAAGCCCGATCCGGTGGCGCTCATCGCCGGGCTGCGCCGGAAGGCCGCTGGCGACGCTCACGATACGACCGGCGTCGACGCCGACCCTGACCCTGACGTCGCGCGCCCAACCCTGCGGCAACAATGCTTCGTCAAAAAACAGGCTCGTCACGCTTTATCTCCGAACACCGCGAAACTCTGGACAGGTTCGACCGCACGGACTAATATGTATAGACAAATAGGCGAAATGCCAAGCGCGCAACATCGGCAACGGGTCCGCAGGGTTCATGACGTCAGTCGATCACATCTGGCATGGATGTCGTCTTGCAACGCTTTCGCCGTCCCGCCAAGGCCTGGGCCTGGTCGATGACGGCCTGATCGCCGCCACCGCCGGCCGGATCGTCTATGCCGGCCCCACCGCGGACGCGCCGTCTTCGCTTGATGCGAAACAACGCACGAACTGCGACGGCCGCTGGATCACGCCAGGGCTGATTGATTGTCATACCCATCTGGTCTATGGCGGCGACCGCGCCAGGGAATTCGAAGCGCGGCTGGCCGGCGCGAGCTACGAGGAGATCGCACGCGCCGGCGGCGGCATTGTCTCGACCGTGAAGGCGACGCGGCAGGCGAGCACCGAACAATTGGTCGCGTCGGCGCTGCCGCGGCTTGACGCGCTGATAGCCGAGGGCGTCACGACCATCGAGATCAAGTCCGGCTACGGCCTCGAACTCGATACCGAACGCCGCCAGTTGCAGGCTGCGCGAAGCCTCGGCAACGAGCGCGCGGTGTCGGTCCAAACAACCTTTCTCGGTGCCCACACGGTCCCGCCAGAGATGAAGGGCAAGAGCGGCGCTTACATCGACGCGGTCTGCGACACGATGCTGCCGCAGATCGCCGCCGAGGGTCTGGCGGATGCGGTCGACGCATTTTGCGAAGGCATCGCCTTCTCGCCGGAGGAAACCGCGCGGGTGTTCGCGAAAGCGCGAGATCTGGGCCTGCCCGTTCGCCTTCATGCCGATCAGCTTTCGAACCTTCACGGCGCGGCGCTCGCCGCGCGCTTTGGCGCGCTTTCCGCCGATCACCTCGAATACGCCGACGATGAGGGCATCGCGGCGATGGCCCAGGCCGGCACCGTTGCCGTGGTTCTGCCCGGCGCGTTCTACTTCATTCGTGAGCGGCAGGTGCCGCCGGTAGATGTGATGCGGCGCCACGGTGCGCGAATCGCACTCGCGACCGACAGCAACCCCGGCACCTCGCCACTGACGTCGCTGCTACTGGCGATGAACATGGGCGCAACGCTGTTTCGACTGACCGTCGACGAATGCATCGCCGCGGTGACACGCGAGGCAGCCCGTGCGCTTGGGCTGTTTGCGGAAACCGGAAGCCTCGACGCCGGCAAGTATTGCGATCTCGCCATCTGGAATATCGAGCGGCCGGCGGAGCTCGTCTACCGGATGGGCTTCAATCCACTCCATGCCCGGGTGTGGCACGGCATTTCAGATGCTGTGCCGTTGCACCGGGCTTGACATCCCCTGCTTGAAGGAAATCAGACCATGACCCGCATCGACAACGCCCGCGTGATACGCGCCGCGCGCGGCAGCAAGCTTTCCGCCAAATCCTGGCTGACGGAGGCCCCGATGCGGATGCTGATGAATAATCTCGATCCGGAGGTGGGGGAAAAGCCGAACGAGCTCGTGGTCTATGGCGGCATCGGCCGCGCCGCGCGCGACTGGGAAAGTTTTGACCGGATCGTTGCGACATTGCAGCGCCTCGAAGGCGACGAAACGTTGCTGGTGCAATCGGGCAAGCCGGTCGGCGTCTTCCGCACCCACGCCGATGCGCCGCGCGTGCTGATCGCCAACTCGAACCTGGTGCCGCATTGGGCGAACTGGGAACACTTCAACATGCTCGACCGCAAGGGCCTGATGATGTTCGGCCAGATGACGGCCGGCTCCTGGATCTACATCGGCAGCCAGGGCATCATTCAGGGCACCTACGAGACCTTCGTCGAGCTCGGCCGCCAACATTATGGCGGCGATCTCCGGGGCAAGTGGATCCTGACCGCCGGTCTCGGCGGCATGGGCGGCGCGCAGCCGCTGGCGGCGGTCATGGCGGGCGCATCCTGCCTCGCGGTCGAGTGCCAGCCGTCGCGGATCGAGATGCGGCTGCGCACCCGCTATCTCGACCGCCAGGCGGGCAGCCTCAACGAGGCACTGGCAATCATGGAGCAGGCGAGCCGGGACCGGAAGCCGGTGTCGGTCGGCCTGCTCGGCAACGCCGCCGATATCTTTCCGGAACTGGTGCGGCGCGGCGTTCGGCCCGACGCGGTCACCGACCAGACCTCCGCACACGATCCCGTCAACGGCTATCTGCCGAAAGGCTGGACAACGGGCGAGTGGGAAGCACGGCGCGAGACCGACCCGAAGGGCGTGGCCAGCGCTGCGCGGAAATCGATGGCCGAACATGTCCGCGCCATGCTCGATTTTCACCGCATGGGAATTCCGGTAGTCGACTACGGCAACAACATTCGCCAGATGGCACTTGAAGAGGGCGTCAAGGACGCGTTCGATTTCCCGGGTTTCGTGCCGGCCTATATCCGGCCGCTGTTTTGCCGCGGCATCGGGCCATTTCGATGGGCGGCCTTATCCGGCGATCCCGAAGACATCTATCGCACCGATGCCAAGGTCAAGGAATTGCTGCCGGATAACGCCGCGCTGCATCACTGGCTCGACATGGCGCGCGAACGAATCGCGTTCCAGGGACTGCCGGCCCGCATCTGCTGGGTCGGGCTCGGCGACCGCCACCGGCTCGGGCTTGCCCTCAACGAGATGGTGGCGCGTGGCGAACTGAAAGCGCCGGTCGTGATCGGCCGCGACCATCTGGATTCCGGCTCGGTCGCTTCGCCAAACCGCGAAACCGAATCGATGAAGGACGGCTCCGACGCGGTGTCGGACTGGCCGCTTCTCAATGCGCTATTGAATTGCGCCAGCGGCGCCACCTGGGTGTCGCTGCATCACGGCGGCGGCGTCGGCATGGGTTTCTCGCAGCACGCCGGCATGGTGATCGTTTGCGACGGCACGCCGGAGGCGGCCACGCGAATCGGCCGCGTGTTGTGGAATGATCCCGCCACCGGCGTGATGCGTCATGCCGACGCCGGCTACGAGCTTGCCATCGATTGCGCGCGGGCGAACAAGCTCGATCTGCCAAGCCTGAGCTGACGAAGGCTGGCGTTGAAGATCATCCGCGCCAGAGATTGCCGCACCACGCCATGGAAGAACGGCGGCGGCTCGACGACGGAGATCGCCGTAGAGCCGTCCGGCGCCTCGCTGGACACATTCGCCTGGCGCATCAGCGTGGCAAGAGTTGCCGCCGATGGGCCATTCTCCGAATTCCCAGGCATCGACCGTACCCTTGCCGTCCTCAGGGGAAAGGGAGTGGCGCTAACGATCGGAAGCAAAGCTCCGGTGACGCTTGAATGCGGAGCCGAGCCGATCAGCTTCGCCGGCGACATCCCCACGTCGGCGCGGCTTATCGCGGGCGAGATCACCGACCTCAATGTGATGACGCGGCGTGGGCGCTTCAGTCATCGATTGCGGCGGATACCTCAGCCCGTGTCCTGCGAGTTCGGCGGCAGTGACATCGCGATCGCCCTGTCCTTCAACGGTAGCGCGACGCTGGGGTCCGAACAGGACGTCGCGACGCTTGATCACGGAGACGCGGCGATCGTGCTGGGAGCGCGCGGTGGCTCGTTCCGGATTGTGCCGATCGGAGCAAGTGACTGTTATCTGGTGTCGTTGCATCAACACCATATGACGTAGCCGGGGCGATCAGCCGGGCGCGTCGTATCCCGCCGCGCGTGCTTCAGCGTCCCACACCGTCATCAGGCGGTAGTCGTCGGTGGCAACCGGAGCAAAAGCCTGCAGACAAAGCCGTTCCCTCAATCCGGCGCAGGACTGAGCATCGCCGAAGGCCGCAAGCGAGGCCTGTAACGCCGACACGACGTCGTCGGGACAGTTTTGGGAGGCGACGAGAAACGGAATAGGGGCCAGATCGGTCGTCGACACGATCCTGATCCGGGGCGCCAGGTCAGGCTCATGATGCAGCATCAGGTCCAGAGCATAAGAGTCGAGCGGACCGACATCGATATCGCCAGCGAGCAGCGCCTCAACTACCCGCCGTGGCGTAAACAATGGCCCGATGCTCTCGCGGTAAAGCTTCCCTCCACGCTTTTGAAAATAGGGCAGCAGATGATGCCGCAGCGCGTTATAGCCGGAATGCGAATCCTCGACGGTATAACCGAGGCGGCCGCCAAAGGTATCCTCAAGCGATCCGAATTTCGAATCTGCCTGCACGACAAGGCGCGTGGCGTAGACCGGCTGGCCGGGAACCAGCGCCCCAGCCGGAACAGGCGCCGCGACCGGCCGTGGCTTCTGCGCGGCAAGCGCAAAAGGAAATCCGCACATGAAGGCGCAGGCGAGATCGGAGCGCGACCACAACTCCGCCAGCGGCAATGGAAACGCATGATCGATCGCGCGCAGATCGACGCGAGACTCACGCGCCAGCCAGACAAACAGCTCCTTCCACGCCGAGGTCGCCGGCCCATTGACCGAATACATGCGTGCATTCGCGACGTACGACATCGTTCAAACTTTCGGCGCGTTGCTTTGCTCAGGCAAAGCGAAGACGCTGACCAATGCCCAGGCGCTCGGATTTCTCCAGCATGGCATGGCCCAAGGCAATATCGGACAGCGAAAGCCCGCGATGCCAGAACAGATTGGTCTCGGCGTCGCTCTGCCGGCCCGGCTTGAGGCCGGCGACGATCTGTCCGAGTTCCGCGTGCAACGTCGCTTCCGACAGCTTTCCGTCTTCGACATGGGCGCGCAGGCTGCCGAACTTGCCGCCCTTGCACTGGCCCCAGTCGTCGACAACCAGTTTTGTCATGATGTCCGTCAGCGAGAGCTCAACCGAGCTCATCGTTCCGTAAGGCACGACGAATGCGCCCTTCTTGATCCAGTCGGTCTTCAACAGCGGTGTCGGCCGGTCGAGCCGGGAGGCCTCGACCACGATGTCGGCGCCCTCGACACAACTCTTCCAGTCCTCGGTCGCGACGACCTTCTTGCCGAGATCTCGGCTCAGTCGCTCCGCAAAACTGTTGCGGCTTTCTTCGCGCCGCGAGTGAACGCGGATCTCATCGAAATCAAAGAGATGATTGAGCAACCGCACGTTCCAGTACGCCGTTCCCCGCGCGCCGATATGGCCGAGAATCTTTGAATCCTTCCGGGCGAGATGCTTGGCGCCGATCGCGGTCACGGCGCCGGTGCGCATATCGGTGATGCCGCTGGCATCCAGGATCGCCTTCGGCGCGCCGGTGCGCGGATCGAACAGCGCGAGAATGGCCAGCTCGGAAGGAAAACCGAGCTTGTAATTGTCGACGAAGTCTCCGACGATTTTGACGCCTGCGGAATCGATCGGCGCCTTGATGGCGCCGCGCAGGACGTTGAAATGCCCGTTGGCGACACCGGGCTCGAGATGAACGCGGGGTTCGATCACCGTTTCGCCCCTGCCCTGACTGGCGAGGCTGGCTTCGATGGCCGACAATATCTCGTCGTCGGTGACATTGAGTTCGTCGATGTCGAGGCGGTTGAGATAGGCGATATAGATCGGCGGCAAGCGTTGACCTCCTCGGCACTTCAATATGTCTATACATTATTGGGAGGCCGCCGAAAGTCAACAGACGGGGAGCGTCCGGGCGAACCGGCCTGGGAAGGCAGGCCCAACGGCACGGTCGCCGAAAGCCCGGAATGCTCGGCCTGCTCGATCGCGATGTCATAGCCGGCGTCGGCATGGCGCAACACGCCGATACCGGGATCGCCATCGAGAACGCGCTTGAGCCTCTCGGCGGTCGCCGGATTGCCATCGGCGACAATGGTCACGCCCGCGCTCACGCCGCGCCCGCCAAGGCCATGAATGGCAACGAGATCGGCGCCGGACGAGCAATTCAAGAGCGCATTGAGGATCGGCCAGTCCGCGATCGCGTCCGAGCCGTCCATCATGTTCTCGGTTTCCCGATGAGGAAGCGCGGCCGAACCGGAGTCGAGATGATCGCGGGTGAAGGCGACCGGTGCGGAAATCCTGCCGCTTGCCACGGCGTCGTTGACCATCAGTGCAAGACGGCTGCGCTCGCCATAGCCAAGCCAGCCGATCCGCGCCGGCAAGCCCGTGAACTGAACATGCTCGCGCGCCTTTCCGATCCAGGAGGAGATCGGATGGTTGGACGAGAACGCCTCGAGGATCATGTCATCGATGGTGTAGATGTCCTGCGGGTCTCCGGACACCGCGATCCAGCGGAACGGCCCTATGCCCTGGCAGAACAGCGGACGGATGTAGAGATCGACAAAGGAGCGCATCCGAAAGGCGTCTTCGACGCCGGCGGTCTTCGCTTCGGCGCGCAGGCTGTTACCGTATTCGAACACGATCGCGCCGCGATCCATGAATCCAAGCATCGCGCGAACATGCGCGGCGACGGATTTTCGTGCCAGCGCGATCAGTTGCTGCGGATCGCCGGTGCGCATGGCGCGGGCTTCTTCGAGCGACAGTTCCACGGGCACATAGCCCTTCAAGGGATCGGGAAAGGTCTGATCGGTGACGATGTCGGGTACGATGCCGCGCTTGGCGAGTTCGGGTAGCACGACGGCGGAGTTGGCGCACAGCGCCAGCGCCAGCGGACGCTGCTCGTCGCGCGCGGCCTGCCATTGCGCGATCGCGTCATCGAGACTGTCTGTGGTGGCGTCGCAGTAGCCGCTGGCGATGCGGCGATCGATGCGCGCCTGATCGACCTCGATCACCAGCGTCGATGCGCCCGCGAGTTTCCCGGCAAGCGGCTGCGCGCCGCTCATGCCGCCGCAGCCGGAAGTCAGCAGCAGACGGCCTGCGAGCGTGCCGCCGAAATGCTGGCGCGCGATCGCCATGAAGGTCTCGAACGTGCCCTGCAGGATTCCCTGGCTGCCGATGTATTGCCAGGCAGCGGCCGTCATTCCCGGATAGACGGTGAGGCCCATGTCGTCGAGCTTGCGGCGGTTGTCCTCGCCGCTCCATTCGCCGACGATATTGCCGTTGGCCATGATGACCAGCGGCGTCGTGGCCTGGCCGGGAAAGACGCCGATCGGTTTACCCGACTGCATGACCAGCGTCTGGTCCTCGCGCATGGTCGCCAGCGTAGCGACGATGCGATCGAAACTCTTCCAGTCGCGCGCCGCGCGCGCGATCGACATGTAGATGACGAGATTGTCGGGATCCTCGCCATTTTCGAGATTATTCTCCAGCAACCGCAGGATGGCTTCCTGCCGCCAGCCTTTGCAGCGCAGGACGCTGCCGCGCCCCGCTTTGACCTCCTTGCCGCGGCGCACGGGAATATTCATGTTCACGCCTCCTCGACCAGGGGAACCCATCCGGGCTGGGCCTTGACCCGCGCCAGCCACGCGCCAATCGACGGAAATCGTTCCATGTCGTAACCGCCCTCCGGCGCCATCGATACGTAACCGAACATGCCGATGTCGGCGATGGTGTAGCGGTTATCGACAAGCCAGTCGTGGGTGGCAAGCCAGGCTTCGAGCTTCGCCAGCGCCATATAAGCGCCCTCCTGAAAATCAGCGATCCGGCTTTTCATCTGATTGGCGATGCCGCGCATGTTGTAGAACCGTGGCAACGCGAGGGCGCGCAACAGGTCCGCCTGCTCAAACGTCAGCCAACTCGTGACTTCGGCACGCAGGTAGCGGTCGTCCGGCAGCAAGGGGGAGCCTTCCGCCAGGTAAAGCATGATCGCCGCGGATTCCACGATCGTGCGGCCGTCCTCGAGTTCGAGCACGGGCACGCGGGCAAAGCGGCTCTTGGCGCAGAACGCCGGGTCGCCGGTCTCGCCCTTGGCCAGATCGAGGGTGACGCGCTCGAAGGGGATGCCGAGCTGCCTCAGCAGGATACGCACCTTCCAGGCATTGCCGGAAAGCCGGCTATCGTAGAGACGCAGCATGATAACCTTGCCTTTCCTCAGAGATACGACTGCATATCGACACCCATGGCCTTCTCGACCTCGGGGAAGACGGCGGGATCGAGCGCGCCTTTGCCGACCGGGAATTTCGACCGGTGCGCGATGATGACGGCGACGCGGCTGCCCGGCTTGGATTCTGAAATCGACACCACCTCTCCGGTCTGCGGATCGAGTGTGCCGATCAGGTCCGGGAAGGTGGCCACGCGCTTGCCTGCAAAGTCCGCGGTCATGAACTCGTTGTAGACGCCGAGCACCGCTTCACCGTTCTTGCCGCGCACGGTCATCTGGCCGAGATCGAAACCGCCGCCATAGGCCACATTGTTCGCTGTGACTTCGCCATCCACCAGCAGCTCCCCGCCGAGGAATGTCGTGGTCGCACGAATGCGATCCGCGCCGCTGGCCGCGAGCATGGCGCGGCCGAGATCGAGCTGGAAGGTGATCGCACCTGCGGCACCGTTCTCCCTGATAAAACCTGCCGTCAGCGGACCCCGCGCGGCATAGATCAACCCACCATTGATCACGGCTGCCTGCCGCATCACATTCGAGGTGCGGACGATGTCGCCCTCCGCCAGAATAGCGAATTCCGAATTCTCGGCCTTGCTGCCGCTGCTTGCGATCTGGGTAATGGAAAGGTCGAGCCGCGACGCCAGCCCCATGCCGCCCATTTTCACGGTCGGATGTCCGCGCCCGTTGGACGCGGCGTCGATGTAATCGAGCCCAAGCGCCGCGGCGACCAGCCACGCATTGAAGCCCGGTACATGGCCGCAGATGACGCCGACCGGCGGCCTGCCCAGTTTTTCGATCAGCCGCCGCGCCGCGTTGATGGCGTCGCGCGGCTTGATCGCCCAGTTGGCAAACCCCGGTGCGCCCACCGCGGTCGCGGTGATGATGCTTGCGTCGGGATCGAGTTCATCAAGCCTGACCAGGCGAACGCCGCCATAGTCCAGCGCCATACGCCCCAGCCCGCGATTCTTGTCGACCGCATTTCTGCCGCTGCCGCCCGCCGACAGGAACAATCCCCCGACGAGCCCTGCTTCCACATCGTCCGCCGTCAGCATTCGCGCCATATTCTCTTCTCCTTCGACCGCGATGGCGGCCTTTCCAACTGACGACTAGACCGGCTCGTCCATGCCAAGGAACGTCGCGAACATCGAGCCGGCCGCCTTGGCCTCCGCCGCCGTGCCCTGGTAGACCTGCACGCCCGACGAAAGCACGCAGATCTGGTCTGCGACGTCGAGCGCACGCGCGGTATTTTGCTCGACCAGCACGATGGTCAGGCCCTCGCGCTTCAACTGAATGAGGGCATCGAGACAGAGATCGACCATCTTCGGCATCAGACCGAGCGATAGTTCATCGACCAGCAACAGGCGCGGTTCGGCCATCAGCGCCCTGCCGATCGCCAGCATCTGCTGCTCGCCACCGGACAGCGATCCCGCCAACTGCGTCCGCCGCTCATGCAACCTCGGAAAATAGCCGAACACGCGGTCCCGTTTGACAGCGTCCCGACCGATCGGGCGCGCGTAACCGCCGACCGTCAGATTTTCATCGACGGTCAGATCGGAAAACAGCTGACGTCCTTCCGGCACCAGCGAAATTCCGAGGCCGACGCGGTCGATGGGGCGACGATGCGTGATGTCTTTTCCTTCGAGAATAATGCGGCCGCCATGAATATCGACGTGCCCCATGATCGCCATGATGGTCGAGGTCTTGCCGGCGCCATTGGGGCCCAGCAATGCGAACACCGAACCGGCGGGGACATCGAAGCTGACATTGTGCACGGCTTCGACCGAGCCGTAGCCGCAGTTGAGATCCTCAAGCTTCAGCATGCGTCACCATCCCGCTTCCGACATAGGCGTCATGCACCACCGGATCGGCCATGACCTCGCGCGGCTTGCCGTCGCCGATGATCTGCCCGTTGTTCAAGACGATCAGGCGTCGGCAGATTCGCATCACTTCTTCCAGATTGTGTTCGACCAGCACCACGGTAATGCCCCGAGCATGAATCTCGGCGATGGTGTCGACCTGCTTCGATGCCTCGGCATGGTTCAGCCCGGCCAGCGGTTCATCAAGCAGAATCAACTGGGGATCGACCGCGAGCGCGCGTGCGACTTCGAGCCGCTTCATCTGGCCGAGCGGCAACGAGCCCGCGAGCTTGCTCTCGGTGCCGCTCAATCCGACCTGGGCAAGAATCTGTGCAGCACGCTCGTTCTCGCGCCGCCGGTCGACGTGCAGCATAGCGCGGAACGGATTTGAGGTTTGGCGATAGCCCGCGCCCAGCACGACATTGTCGAGCACCGTCATCTCGCGGAACGGGCGCACGATCTGGTGCGTCAGGGCGAGGCCCCGGCGCACCCGTGCCGCGGTCGCGTCCGCCGTGACGTCGACGCCGGAAAGCCAGATCCGTCCGCTGTCCAGACGCAGCAAGCCTGCGATAATCCGGATCAGCGTCGTCTTGCCGGCGCCGTTTGGACCGATCAACCCGATGAAATCGCCCTGTTCCACCGGGAACGACACGCCGTCCACCGCCTGCACGCCGCCGAAGCGGATCGCCACGTCGTCCAACTGAAGCGCCGCGCTCATGATCGCCTCGCTTGCAGGAAGAGGTTTTGCATTATCGCCGCGAAACCGCCAGGTGCCAGACGAATCACCAGCACGAGCAGCCCGCCAAACACCAACAGGCGATAATCGTTCACAAAACGTATAGCCTCGGGTAGCAGCGTCAGCCCCACTGCGGCGACCACGACGCCCAAGGTCGATCCGATCCCGCCGATCACGACCATCGCCATCAGCATCACCGAGAAGATGAAGTCGAACGCATCGGCCGTGATGAACTGGGTGAAGAACGTGTAGAGGCCGCCGGCAAGCCCGGCGAGCGCCGTCCCCAAGCCGAACGCAGCCAGTTTGTAGGCGCTGGCATTGATGCCGAGGGTAGCGGCTGCACCCTCGTCCTCGCCGACGGCGCGGAAGGCAAAGCCCATCCAGGATCGGCTGATGTAGAGGCTTAGCGCAACGGTCACACAGGCGAACAGTAGAATCATGATCATGTTGCCGGCAGCGCCGAGACCGGTTGGTGGAATGCCGCTGATCCCCATCTCGCCACCCAGCCACGCCTGCTTTCGAACGAAACCGACAAACAGGAAATTCACGCCGATCGTGGTGACCGCGAGAAAATCCGTACGTACGCGCAGCGAAGCGAACCCGACGATAACCCCGAGCAGGCCTCCCGTGATCACGGCCGCGACGATCGCCAGTGGAACGCTACCTGCGCCGACCATCGCCAGCGCCGCCGCATAGGCTCCGGCGCCGAAAAACGCTCCATGACCAAGGCTGATCTGCCCGCAAAAGCCGCTGATCATGTTCAGGCTGACCGCCAGAATGACGTTGATGCCGATGATCGAGACGATGCTGATTTCATACGCGCTCATGCCGTGCGCGCCCCGGTGAATCCCTGCGGGCGTACCATCAAGAGCAAAATGAGCGCCAGAAAGGCTATCGCGTCGCGATCGAGCCACGCACCGATGAAGATCGTGCCATAGGCCTCGACCAATCCTAGCACAAGGCTCGCAATCAATGTGCCACGCACGCTGCCGAGCCCGCCGAGGACGATGATCGCGAGCGCCTTGTAGCTGACGACGAAGCCGATTCCCGGGTCGACCAGGTTGTTCAGCAGCGCGACCAACCCGCCGGCGACGGCGGCGAGCGCCGACCCGATCGCAAAATTGAGATAGCGAACCTTGATCGGGTCGATTCCGAAACTCGCGGCGATTTGCGGCTTCGATACCGTGGCGCGCCAGCCGATGCCGATCCGCGTCCGCGTGGTGAACAGATGCAGCCCGGCAAACACCACGGCAGCGGTGACCACGATCGCGATCTGCACCGCGCTGACGGTGACACCGGCGAAATTGAACGTCGTGAATGCGAAGGCGTTCCTGCGAAACGTAATGCGCTGCTCGCCGAATACGATGCGGAAGGCGTCCTGCATCAGCACCAAGAGCCCGACCGAAGCAATCATTGGCACATCGGGCCGGTATTTCAACAGCGGCTCGTACAGCAAGCGATAGATCGCCATGCCGAACAGCGGGGTGACAATGACGGCTGCGAGAAAGCCGGGCGCGATGCTGCCGGTAGCGTTGGCGACGAGAACCGTGACATAGGCGCCCAGCGCAAACACCGCAGCATGCGCCACGTGCAGAATGCGCAACAGACCATACACAAGGGTCAGGCCAACCGACATCATGGCATACATGCAGCCGAAGCTGATGCCGGTTAAAGCCAGATCGATGTAGTACACCAAATCACCCTTTGCCGCCAGGAGCGGAAGCCGTCGCTGCCCTCGCTGCCCGCATCTGTACTATTTCTCCGGAGGCGCGAATGCGGTGAGATCGGTGATCACGCCGGCCGGCGTGAACTTGCCATCCTTGATCACGTTGACGCTGATCGGCATCAGGATCTCGTGCAGGCCGTTAAAGCCATTGAGATTGCCTTCGAGCATCGGGAAGTCCTTGGTGGCAGCAAGCGCATCCTTTACCTTGGCCGGATCGGCGCTGTTGGCCCGCTTGATGCCATCCGCCATGAGCTTCACCGCCGAGTAGGTGACGGCTGCGACGCCTTCAGGCGAATAGCCGGCGCGGTTCTTGAATTCGGCAAAGAACTTCTGCAGGGTCTCGTCTTTCCGGTCGCGATCGAAGCTGTCCATGATGTAGGTGCCTTCGGCGGCCGGCCCGGCAATCTCCACAAACTTCTCCGAATCGAACGCCTGCGAACCAATGATCGGCACGGTAATGCCGGCGGCGCGAAGCTGCGCAACCAGCGGACCGCCGGTGAAGAAATAGCCGGTGGCATAGACCGCGTCGGGGTTGTCGCGCTTCACGCTGGCGACGATCGAACCGAACTGGCGGTCCTTGAGCGAATAGCTGTATTTGTTGAGAACCTCGATGCCGTATTTGCCAGCCGCTTCGAGGAAGCCATCCATCGTCGCCTGCCCGTAATCATTGTCCATAGTGATGGTGGATACTTTTTTTATTCCTAGCGTTTTGCCGATGTACAACGCGGTAGCCGCGCCCTGCGGCGGTCCGAGATGCACCAGGCGGAACATGTAATCGCCGGCGCGGGTGATGTCGGGATGCACGCCATATGCCGAGATCATGACGACGCCAGCTTTCTGGAACACCGGCGCCGCAGCGCGGCCCGACGCCGAATAGCTGCCGTTGACTACCAGCTTGACGCCGTCTTCGCCGATCAGCTTGTTGGCGGTGAAGATCGCCTGATCGGACTTGGCCTGGTCGTCATAGGTGACCAGTTCGATTTTCTGCCCGAGCACGCCGCCGGCGGCGTTGATATCCTCAACCGCCATCGTCGCTGCAATCTGCGCGGACTTGCCGTCGGTCGCCGACGGGCCTGTCAGCGGCGCCTGGAAACCGATTTTGACGTCGGCGCGCGCCGGCATCATCGTCGCAATTCCGAGCATCAGAACCCTCGCGAAACCCAGAGATAGCTTTGTATTCAGCGCTGGCGCCTTTGGGATATTTTTCAACATGGCTTTCTCCATTGAATGGCGATTGTCTCGTCTGTTGTCTCGTGCCTAGGCAAGCTGATTTTCCCGCAATATTTCGCGCGCCCGCGCGAGCGCCGGCTCCGGCGGCCGCGCCAACTCCGAGTCCGCGCGGTCGGCCTGCTTGCGCGTTGCGTCGATGCCGAGCTTGCCGATGGTACCGTCTTGTTCGAGCGGCTCGGAACGATCAGCGCGCACCCCGGGAACAATGACGAAATCGCGCTCCGGCTTGGCGCGCGTCGCATTGGCCCATTCGACCTGCAGGGCATCCCAGGGATCGATGTCGTCATCGACGATCGTCACCTGCTTGATCAGGTTGACGGCGGCCCATACCGCAAACATCGCCTTGCGCGCCTCCCCCGGGCGCGGCGCGCGCAACGCGACCACGGCGTGCAGACGGCCGGCGCCGCCGACACCGACAGCCACTTTGCAAACCGACGGCACCGCGTTGCGTATCGCGCGCAACAGACCGGCCGCGATGGCGACGCCGCCGAGCAGGCAATGCTCGGGATGGTAGCCAGGCAGGATGACCTGAAAGATCGCATCCCGGCGGCGCGTCAACCGCGAGAAGGTCGCGACAATGCCGGCACCGTAATTTTCATACATGCCGTGGAATTCGCTGACCGGCCCCTCCATGAAGGCCTCTCCAGCGTCGAGTGTGCCTTCCAGCACGCATTCGCAATGCGCCGGCACCAGCAGGCCTGATTGGGCACAGCCGACCACTTCCAGCGGCTCGCCCAAGAGCGCGCCGGCAATCGGAAGTTCGTCCTCGCCCAGTCCGAGATAGAGGCATGCCGCCACCAGAACCGCCGGATGGTTTCCAATGCAGACCGCGATGTCCAGCTTTTCACCGCGGGCATGAGTTGCGCGTGCAAGCACCGCGAGATGGTGATTGGGCGCGATGCCGACAAAAGCTCGGGTTCCGCCAAGCGGCATCAGCCGCGCAATCGACAGGTTGGTGTGGCCGCTGAGCCGGTCCTTGGCGACAATCGCACCCGCTGTGATGTATGGGCCGGCTTCTTTTTCGAAGAAGCGCGGTATCGGCAATTCGTCGGTAAGCGACGGGTCCGCGATGATCTCTTCCTGACAAGGCGCCGACGACACCACGCGATGCGCCAAAGGCTTCTCTATGCCGGCAATCAGCGTGGTCTGCATCCCTTCGATCGTGCTGCCCAGTCCTACGGCAAATCGTGGCAGCGAATTGAGCAGATTGCCAATGATAGGCATCGCGTCCGCGTCAGAAGTCCCCGCGACATTGATAAAATGCAAGGCCGGGCCGCTGTCGATCTCCGCGAGACAACCGGCAACTTCATATTCCAGCCTGACCGGCTGCGAAATAGAGACGAGTTCGCCGGCCTCTCGGAGGGCAGACATGAAGGCACGCATCGACTGCCGGGAATGCGTCGCCTCGCGGTTGATGGCATCCTTCGCCTGCACGTCCGCTTGACCTCGCAAAACACGTCTGTGAGCAGCCTCGGATCCGCCGAGCCGGAAATGAATTACCGCGTCCGGATCATATCGGCCGTAGCGGCCCGGTCCATGTATTCCTGGAGCGAACCAGGGTATAGGCAAAAACGAAGGCATGGTGACGGCGACCCGTGCAGCGGCTATGCTGGCACGAACTTCTCGAGATCCGATGGTCGAACTTCGCACCTTGGCCTATTTCGTGACGGCTTGTCGATCCGCCAGCTTCGCGCAGGCGGCCGACGATCTTCGCATCGCGGTGTCGACGCTCAGCACGTCCATGAAGGCGCTCGAAGGGGATGTCGGGCTGTCGCTGTTCCGGCGTATCAATAATAGTCTCTACCCGACCGAGGCCGCGCGTGTGCTGATGCGCGGCGCGGATCCCTTGCTGATGGCCGAGTTCTTCGCTCGCCGGTGGGTCGCGGCGCCGGCAAAGACCAAGCTCAAACTGCTGACCGTCGATATCGGCCTGAGCTTTACCATCGGCGGGATCAGCAAGGCGCTTCGGCGGGCTATTGAGCAAATGGGCGTCGAACGTCCCGACGTTTTTGTCGATCCCGTGTGGAGCGACGAAAAGGATCTTCCGCATCTCGGCGGCATGGCTGAAGATTGGCACGGTGTTGAATCCAGCCGCGTGGCTGTTGCGCTGGGCCACGAGAAACCGCGGGCATCGCGAGCGGCCACCACCCTGCTGTCGGACAGATGGGTGTTCGCCTGCCGGATGCCGGCGGGCACCCGCAACTATCCGAGTGCAGCCGATCTGGCAGCAGGCCGCCTGGTGGTGCCGCTGTTGTCGCCACCGCTGATCCAGCAGGCCGAACGTTATTTCGGCCAGCACAGAATAAGCGGCGTTCGGTTTCTCAACGACCACCCCGGCGACCTGCCGCGGATCATGGACGATTATCCGGATGCCGCGCTATTCGTACCGGAGAGCCTGGTTTCTCCGCGGCTTGGACTGCTCAATGTGGCGGTGGTCGAGCCTGATAATCCTCTGACGACCATGATTGTCGCTCGCTCTACCAAGCCGGATGCCGTGACGGCAT
>JAQGKJ010000051.1 GCA_028290165.1 Bradyrhizobium sp.
TCCTCGCCGAGCCGCAGCATCCGAACCGCCATCGGCGGCAGACCGCTCGAGGCGGAGAGCGCTTCCGACAGCTTGCCGCCATGCCGCACGCGATCGGCGGCCGCCGTCCATGTCTCGACATTGCCGGTCACCGCCATGATGTCGACCAGGATACGCAAAGTGGCGGTCAGACTAACACCGCTGCCGAGCAGGACGCCGAGATTGCGGCAGAACAGACTGGTCCGGTAAAATCGAAAAATGCCGGCAACGCCCGGCATCCGCGCGACCGCACCAACGATGGCCGTCCTTGTGCCCGCCTGGCGCAGTAGAAACCAGATCGAGGCGATCAGAGTTGCGCTCGCGAGCAGCAGTGCAGTTCCGTTGGCGCGCATGAAATCCGAAACGCGGATGAAAACGCTGAGCGCGGAATCCGACTTGGCGCCGAAATCCTGCAACACCGAGGAAAACTGCGGCAGCACGAAAAGAATAAAGAACAGCATCACGCCGATCGCTGCGATCAACACGAACGCTGGATATTGCATCGCGTCGGATAGCTTGCGGCGCATCTGCTCGGAGCGCGCCCGCTCCGCGCCCAGCATCTCCAGCACCTGGTCGAGCGTGCCGGACACCTCGCCTACCCGCACCAGCGCCACATACATCGGCGGAAACAGCGTGGGATGTGCTCCGACCGCCTCGGCAAAATTCTCCCCGCTCAGTAGCGCTGCGCGCAATTTGCCGACCACGAGGCGCAATCGACCGACATCGGCATCGCCCGCGAGCAGTTCGAGGCCGTCATCGAGCCGGGCGCCGGCCTTCAACAGCAGCGCGAGGTCGCGAGTGAATGTCGTTACTTCCGCCGGGCTCGGCTGGTTGAATAGACCCAGGCCACCGGAAGCGGAAGTGGTGCGCTTCTCCTCGATCGTTTCGATCGGCAGCAGCCGGAGATATTCGATGCGGGCGGCGACTTCGGTCGCGGTCGGCGCCGACAGCGTGCCGTGCACGATCTCACCGTTCTGCGTCAGCGCCCGGTAGCGGAAATTCGGCACGATTTACCTCAGGGTGGTTACGCGGAGGATTTCCGCGGGCGAGGTCAATCCGGCGCAGCACTTGGCGATGCCGTCGTCGAGCATCGTGGTCATGCCCTTGCGGATGGCGGTCTGATCGATCTTCAACCCGTCCGACTTTTCTCCGATCAATTCGCGCAACTCGTTGTCGAGTTCGAGCACCTCGAACACGCCGAGCCGGCCGCGATAGCCGGTGCCGCCGCAGCGTTCGCACCCGCACGGCAGGTGCACGGTCTCGCCGGGCTTAAATCCCAGCGTTGCGAGCCGTGGGTCCTCGGCGAAATCGGCCTTGCCCAGCTCCTTCGATGACCTGCAGCGCTCACAAAGCTGGCGCACCAGGCGTTGCGCGATCACCGCGCGCAGTGTCGAGCGTAATAGATAACCTTCAATGCCGAGATCGATGAGGCGCGGCACGGCGGCTGCCGCCGTCTCGGTGTGCAGGGTGGTAAGCACCAGGTGTCCGGTCAGCGCGGCGTGGACGGCAACATGGGCGGTCTCCGAATCGCGCACCTCGCCGACCATGATGACGTCGGGATCCTGCCGCACGAATGAGCGAAGCGCGCTGGCAAAGGTCAAACCGATCGCGGGCTTGATCTGCGACTGATTGATGCCCGGAATTTCGTACTCGACCGGGTCCTCGACAGTGAGAATCTTCCTGATCGGCTCGTTCAGGATCGACAGGATCGTCGCAAGCGTGGTGGTCTTGCCGCTGCCGGTCGGTCCGGTGATGACGATCAAGCCATGCGGCAGCTTCAGGAGCCGCCTCAGCTTGATATCGTCGGCTGGAGCGAAGCCAAGCTTGTCGACCACCAGAAGCCCGCGATCTTTTGGCAAGAGGCGGATTACTGCGGACTCGCCGTGCTGCGTCGGCATGATGGCGACGCGAATATCGATGTCAGCGCGACCGGCGCGCAGCCGCGCAGCGCCGTCCTGCGGCAGACGGCGTTCCGCAATGTTGAGGCTGGCGATGATCTTGATGCGCGAGATGACGGCCTGTGGCAACACGCCGGCGGGGGCGACCACCGGTCGCAACATTCCGTCGATCCTCATGCGGACGACAAGGCCGGTGGAAAACGGCTCGATGTGAATATCACTCGCCCGCAGCTCGATGGCTTTTTCCAGGAGATCGTTGACCGCTCTCACCACGGGCGCGCCGCTGGCAAGATCGCGCAGACTTTCTATGTCGTCTTCGCGCAACTGCTGAAAACCGTCCGCATCGCCGCGCCGCTCGGGGCTGTCGTCGACAAGACGCTGATCCAGCACGATCGCCAAATCCTCAAATGAAGCCATCCTGATTTCGATATCAGGTCCGAGCACGATCTCGGCGGCACGTCTCGCCGCCAAATCTGTCGGATCCGCCACCGCGAGCGCGATGCCGCCATCGGCGGTCTGATAAGGGAACACGAGGGTTTCGCGGAGAAAGCGCTGCGAGAAAGCTGCGATCAATGGTGGGGCCGACAGCAGATCCTGCAGCGTAACGCGTTGGTAATTGCAGAAGCGGGCCGCTTCATCGGCGAATTCGCTGGCCGACAGATCGGTGAGATCCCAAAGCCTGGTGTGTGCGGCGGGTTGCAGATTGCGCTGAATGCCGCCCTGCGGCTGATTGGGAGTGCCAAGGTCTGCGCTATCTTGCGCCCCCGTCGACCTCAGCCGCCGGGTCTGACGAAGATGCTCCACGAACTGCAATGACTGATGACCGGTCATGCGTCTTTCCAGTCGCACTGCTTTGAGCGAGAGCGGGTGACATAGGGCTTGCCCTCAATCGCCGCAGGCAGCGGTTATCGATCCGGAATGTGACGCCTGTACGAAGCAACGATGATGCGGCTCGAGTTTATCGGCGTAACCCGCGCGTCATCCAATCATCAAAGAGAGGCGCTAGTTATTGTCATGTTTCCCGGTAGGGAACGGCTTGCCTGGCTCGGCCCCGTGCATGGTCCGCGCTTGATTGTCTAGAGTTGGATCGGCGAAGGATGGTGCGTGTCAGCGATCAGGGCCGATCCGGCACGGCCGCGCGCAGCGCTTGTGCGATCGCGATCGCGCTCTTCGTCGCCAATCTCCTGACGTCTTGCAACTCTGCAACGGTTGGAACCACCGCGCCGGCCGATATCGACGTGCTCGACAAGGTGCGCTCCTTGGACATTCTGCCTCGTCAGGCCGAGATGGTGAGCACGACGCAGCCCAATGTCGGCCAACGAGGCCGCGCCGCCGTGTTCGAAGGAACCGAGATAACCGAAATTCCGGATACGCAGGTCGAGCGCGCGGCGAGCGGCAATGGTTATGACCTGAACTTCGAAAATACCCCGGTTGCAACCGTTGCCAAGGTGGTGCTGGGCGACATTCTGAATACGGGTTACGCGATCGATCCGCGTGTGCAGGGCACGGTCAGCCTGGTGTCGGTACGGCCGGTGCCCAAGTCCGACATCGTATTCGTGCTCGAAAACGCGCTGCGGCTCAGCGGTGTGGTGCTGGTCCGCGACAGTGCTGGTTATCGGCTGACACCGCTTGGCGACGCGGTCGGCACCGGCCGGGTCGATTCTGCCGCGGCGAACCCTGAGCCCGGTTACGGCATCTCCGTGGTGCCGTTACAATTTGTGTCGGCGCAGACCATTCTGAAGCTGATGGATTCGTTCGCCACCAAGCCCGGCAGCGTTCGCGCTGACGCCACGCGCAATCTCCTGCTGATTCAGGGCACCGGCGCCGAGCGCCGCACGGCTGTCGAAACCGTCATGAGCTTCGATGTCGACTGGATGCGCGGCCAGTCCGTCGGCATTTACCCGGTCTCCAACAGTGCCCCGGAGCCGATCATCTCCGAACTGGAAAGGATCATGGATTCCGGCGACAGCGGCCTGAGCCAGAGCGTGGTCAAATTCCAGCCGATTGGCCGGCTCAACGCCATTCTGGTGGTCAGTCGCAAGCCGGCGCTGCTGCACACCGCCGCAACCTGGATCCGAC
>JAQGKJ010000082.1 GCA_028290165.1 Bradyrhizobium sp.
ATCGGCGGCGATCCGGTCAAGGGCACCGAATTCATCGATGTGCTGGAGATGTTTCTGGCCGACCCCAAGACCACCTCGATCGTCATGATCGGCGAAATCGGCGGCTCGGCCGAAGAGGACGCCGCCCAGTTCCTCAAAGACGAGGCCAAGCGCGGCCGCAAGAAGCCGATGGTCGGTTTTATCGCCGGCGTCACCGCCCCTCCCGGCCGCCGCATGGGCCATGCCGGCGCGATCATTTCCGGCGGCAAGGGTGACGCCGGCTCCAAGACCGCGGCGATGGAATCGGCCGGAATTACCGTCTCGCCATCGCCGGCACGGCTCGGAAAGACCCTTGTCGAAAAATTGAAATCCTAATTCATTTTTTGGTTCTTTTGAGCGCGAACATCCGCCCTATATAGGGTAAAAGCTCCCTATCATGCTGATCCGGTGCCCGGATCGGCTGTTGCGCCGTCTTCCATGCGCTGTTCGAAATCACCAGGACGTCAATCATGTCTCGCCAGGACGCGAACGCCGCCTTTGCCCTCTCCTCGTTTTTGCAGGGCACCAATGCCCCCTACATCGACGACATCTACGCCCGCTACGAGAGAGATCCCGCTTCCGTCGACCCGGAATGGCAGGAGTTTTTCAGGAGCCTGAAAGACATCCCGGCCGACGTCCGGAAAAACGCCGAAGGACCGTCCTGGGGCCGGGACAACTGGCCGCTGACGCCACGCGACGAACTCACGTCCGCGCTCGATGGCAATTGGGCCGAAGTCGAAAAATCCGTCGGCACCAAGCTTGCCGCCAAGGCGCAGGCCAAGGGAAGCGAGTTGACGCCGGCCGACGTCCACCAGGCGACGCGCGATTCCGTGCGCGCCTTGATGCTGATCCGGGCCTATCGCATGCGCGGCCATTTCCACGCCAAGCTCGACCCGCTCGGGATCGAACCGCCGCGCGACCGCGAGGAACTCGATCCGCGCTCCTACGGTTTCACCGAGGCCGATTTCGACCGCAAGATCTTCCTCGACCATGTGCTGGGCATGGAATACGCGACCTTGCGGGAGATCGTCGCGATCTGCGAACGCACCTATTGCCAGACGCTCGGCGTCGAGTTCATGCACATCTCCAACGCTGCGCAGAAGGCCTGGATTCAGGAGCGCATCGAGGGTCCGGACAAGGAAATCAGCTTCACCCGCGAGGGCCGGCGCGCCATCCTGATGAAGCTGATCGAGGCCGAAGGGTTTGAAAAATTCTGCGATCTCAAATTCACCGGCACCAAGCGCTTCGGCCTGGACGGCGCCGAATCGCTGATCCCGGCGCTGGAACAGATCATCAAGCGCGGCGGCAATCTCGGGGTAAAGGAAATCGTGGTCGGCATGCCGCATCGCGGCCGCCTCAATGTGCTGACGCAGGTGATGGGCAAGCCACACCGCGCGCTGTTTCATGAGTTCAAGGGCGGCTCGGCCAATCCCGACGCGGTCGAGGGCTCGGGCGACGTCAAATATCATCTCGGCGCGTCGTCGGACCGCGAGTTCGACAACAACCGGATCCATCTGTCGCTGACCGCCAATCCCTCGCATCTGGAGATCGTCGATCCCGTGGTGCTCGGCAAAGTGCGCGCCAAGCAGGATCAACATGGCGATCCGCCGGACCAGCGCATCTCGGTGTTGCCGCTGTTGATGCACGGCGATGCCGCGTTCGCCGGCCAGGGCGTGGTGGCGGAATGTTTTGGGTTGTCCGACCTGAAGGGCTACCGCACCGGCGGTTCGCTGCACTTCATCGTCAACAACCAGATCGGCTTCACGACCTATCCGCGCTATTCGCGCTCCTCGCCCTATCCTTCCGATGTGGCGAAGATGATCGACGCGCCGATCTTTCATGTGAATGGCGACGATCCGGAAGCCGTGGTGTTCGCCGCGAAAGTCGCGATCGAATTCCGGCAGAAATTCCACAAGCCTGTCGTCATCGATATGTTCTGCTATCGCCGGCACGGTCATAACGAAGGCGACGAGCCGGCGTTCACCCAACCGGTGATGTACAAGAAGATCGCCTCGCATCCCTCGACGCTGGAGATCTATTCAAAGCGGCTGATCGCCGAAGGCGTTATGACCGAACGCGAGGTCGAGAAGGCCAAGGCCGACTGGCGCGCGCGGCTCGATGCCGAACTCGAGGCGGGCGCGGGCTACAAGCCCAACAAGGCCGACTGGCTCGACGGCAAATGGGCCGGCTTCAAGTCGGCGGATCAGGAAGAAGACCCCCGCCGAGGCGTCACCGGAGTCGATGTCGCAGTGCTGAAAGATATCGGCCGCAAGATTACAAAAGTGCCCGACGGCTTCCGCATTCACCGCACCATCCAGAGGTTCCTGGAAAACCGTGCGAAAGCCATCGACAGCGGCGTCGGCATCGACTGGGCCACCGGCGAGGCGCTGGCGTTCTGCACGTTGCTGCAGGAAGGCCATCACGTCCGGCTGTCGGGACAGGACTCGGAGCGCGGCACTTTCTCGCAGCGCCATTCGGTGCTGATCGATCAGGAAGACGAAAGCCGCTACACGCCGTTCAATCATCTCGGCGGCGATCAGGGCCATTACGAAGTCATCAACTCGCTGCTCTCGGAAGAGGCCGTGCTCGGCTTCGAGTACGGCTATTCGCTGGCGGAGCCGAAGGCGCTGGCGATCTGGGAAGCGCAGTTCGGCGACTTCGCCAACGGCGCGCAGGTGTTGTTCGACCAGTTCATCTCCTCCGGCGAACGCAAATGGCTGCGCATGTCCGGCCTCGTCTGCATGCTGCCGCATGGCTATGAAGGGCAGGGGCCGGAGCATTCCTCGGCGCGGCTCGAGCGTTTCCTGCAGATGTGCGCCGTAGACAATATGCAGGTGGTCTACGCCACCACGCCCGCTAACTTCTTTCATGTGCTGCGGCGTCAGTTGCACCGCGAGATTCGCAAGCCCCTGATCCTGATGACGCCGAAATCGTTGCTGCGCCACAAGCGCGCGGTCTCGCGGCTCGACGAGTTGGGTGCAGGCACCACGTTCCATCGTCTGCTTTACGATGACGCGGTGATGCTGCCCGACGAAAAGATCAAGCTGGTGGCCGACGACAAGATCCGTCGCGTCGTCTTGTGCTCGGGCAAGGTCTATTACGACCTCTACGAGGAGCGTGAAAAGCGCGACATCGACGATGTCTACCTGATGCGCGTTGAGCAGCTCTATCCGGTGCCACTGAAGGCGCTGGTGCAGGAGCTCGGGCGGTTCAAGAGTGCCGAACTGGTCTGGTGCCAGGAAGAGCCACGCAACATGGGCGCGTGGCATTTCATCGAGCCCTATCTCGAATGGGTGCTGAACCAGATCAACGCGCCGAACAAGCGTCCGCGCTACGCCGGACGCGCGGCGTCCGCAGCGACCGCCACCGGCTTGATGTCGAAGCATCTGGCGCAGCTCAAGGCGTTGCTGGACGAAGCGCTGAGCTGAGAAACGATCCGTCACACCCCGCGCAAGCGGGGTATCCAGTACGCCGCGCCGCCTGTCTCTGACTACAACCGCCTCGGAGTACTGGATCGCCCGCCTTCGCGGGCGATGACAACTGAGATTTCTGACCAGGCAGGTATTTGAGGAAACAAACAATGACTGAAATCCGCGTTCCCACGCTCGGCGAATCCGTGACCGAGGCCACCATCGGCCGCTGGTTCAAGAAGGCCGGCGAAGCCGTTGCCGTGGATGAACCCCTGGTCGAGCTCGAGACCGACAAGGTGACCATCGAAGTGCCGGCGCCATCGGCGGGTGTGCTGGGAGAAATCACCGCCAAGGATGGCGAAACCGTCGCGGTCGGCGCGTTGCTCGGCCAGATCAATGATGGCGCGGCGGGAGCCGCCGCCAAGCCTGCTGCCGCGCCCGCCAAGGCTGCCGCCCCGGCCGCGCCGCCGCCCGCCGCCG
>JAQGKJ010000109.1 GCA_028290165.1 Bradyrhizobium sp.
GATAGCGGTGCAGTCGAGCCCGCAAAGAAGGACGTTGCAGTCGGCGGCCATTGTCGCCGCCCGATGTGGTCTTGCTCTGGAGATCGTGCCGGCATTCGACGAGATCGACATGGGACGATGGACAGGCGCCAACTTTGCCGATCTAGCATTCGACAAGGCATGGCAGCAATGGAATGCGCGACGCGGCAGCGCGCGGCCGCCAGGGGGTGAAAGCATGATGGCTTTGCAGCACAGGGTGATCAACCATATCGAGCAGCTCACAATTCAGGATGGGACATTCGTCATCGTAAGCCATGCCGAGCCGATCCGAGCAGCCGTGATGCACTATCTCCGAATGCCTCTTGATCAATTTCATACGGTTGCCATCGATCCGGCCAGCATCAGCACCATTCGGTTCGAAGGACGGCTGGGGTTGGTGTCTTGCCTGAATGGGGAGCTGACCGCGTGAAGATTGTGATTTTTGGACTGACGATCAGTTCCTCGTGGGGCAACGGGCACGCTACCCTTTGGCGCGGCTTGTGCAAGGCGTTGATCCGGATGGGACACGACGTCGTTTTCTATGAACGCGATGTTGCCTATTACGCCAACATGCGGGATTTGCATGAACTTCCGGGTGGCCGGCTGGAGCTATACACCGAGTGGAGCAACATCGAGCATAACGCCTTCCACGACGTGGCGGACGCCGACGCGGCGATTGTTACGTCCTATTGTCCGGATGGGCTCACGGCCACCGACCTTATCCTCAACCACAACCATGCGTTACGCGTGTTCTACGATCTGGATACGCCGATCACGCTCGCGCGGCTCAA
The DNA here is from genome assembly GCA_028290165.1 of Bradyrhizobium sp. Next base: position 810 of record JAQGKJ010000109.1, read on the forward strand.
GGCAGGTGAACGTTTGTCTTATCTCGCTGCATCGTCGCTCAGTAATTTCGATCTGGTGTTGAGCTATAGCGGGGGGCGAGCGCTCGACGAATATCGCAACCGCCTCGGCGCCAGAACCGTCGCTCCACTCTATGGTCATGTCGATCCGGATCTGCATCGGCCGACCCAACCGCGGCCCTATTATCGCGCCGATCTATCTTATATCGGCACGTATTCGGAAGACCGTCAGCGGTCGCTCGAGACCTTGCTTGTGAAACCAGCCCAGATGGAGCCGGATCGAAGGTTTCTCATTGCCGGCGCGCAGTATCCGCAGGAATTCCCGTGGTCTTCCAACATCTACTTTGTTCGTCATCTGCCACCGTCCGAACATGCCGCGTTCTTCTGTTCATCACGACTGACGCTCAACGTCACACGGCGCGCGATGGTCGAGATGGGGTGGTGTCCATCTGGACGGCTGTTCGAGGCAGCCGCCTGCAGCGCCCCGATCGTCAGCGACATGTGGGAGGGACTCGATGCATTTTTCAGCCCCGGCGAGGAAATCATTCTGGTCGAAAGCGCGGCTGATGTTTCGATGGCGCTACAGGCCGATGATCGGGAGTTGTCATTGATGGCGCGACGCGCCCGCGAGCGCACGCTCGAGGAGCATAGTTCCAGCCGGCGGGCCGCCGAATTGATTCAACTGCTTGAATGCCGGCCTCGTGTCGAGGCCGGCATTCTCCATGCGGCGGGGGGTTAAGATGTGGGGCGTCATTCCGGCCGCGGGACGCGGCAGTCGCATCCAGCCATTGGCATTCTCCAAGGAGCTGCTGCCGGTAGGCAGCAGAACGGAGGAAGGCATCGAACGACCTTGCGCAGTTTCGGAATATCTAGTGGAGCGGATGATCCAAGGAGGCGTCGACAAAATATGCTTCGTGATCTCGGCGGGCAAGTCCGATATTCTTGGTTATTTCGGAGACGGCTACGGCGGGGTTCAATTTGCCTATGTTGTCCAGCCCAATGCCGAAGGTCTCTGCGACGCAATCTTCCGGGCCGGCTGCGTGGTCGGCGATACCGAACCGGTATTGGTAGGGTTGCCCGATACAATCTGGTTTCCGGTGGATGCGCTGAGCACGCTGCCCGACGTTTCCCTGTCGTTCCTGCTGTTTCCGGTGGAACACCCAGAGTTTTTCGATGCCGTCGTGCTGGAGGGTGATGCCATCAAGGAAATTCAGGTGAAGCAAAGGGCTGCGGCTTCGCACTGGATCTGGGGAGCATTCAGGATGTCGGGGTCGGGCTTCAGGGAATTACAAGCGCTTTGGGAAGCCCACGCGCGGGCGGACGAATATTTCGGGACATTGGTCAACAGCTATCTTGATGGCGGCGGTCACGCCGTCGGAGTCAAGAGTGGCGAGTTCTACGTCGACGTTGGTACCCTCCATGGATATCGGACGGCCATGAAGCTGTTGAGCGAGCGCGGTCGAAGCCCGTTAGAGCCGGTTCCGAGATGGCGCCCGACGCGGACTATAGCCGCTGCGGCAGTACAGAATGGAGCCGATGCATGAGCGGCGTATCGCTCTCGAGAGAAGAAATCCGTCGCAAGGTCGACGCGCTCGGCCCCTGGTTTCACAATCTGGACCTTCAGGGCGTGCCGACGGCGCCGTCGCACTTCCTCGGCGACTATCCCGCGGTGAAATGGCGAAATTTCGAAGGTATCGTACCCAAATCCCTGCAGGGACAAACCGTGCTGGATATCGGCTGCAATGCCGGTTTCTACGCGATGGAAATGAAGCGCCGCGGCGCCGGGCGGGTGCTCGGGCTCGACAGCCGCGACGAATACCTCGCGCAGGCGCGCTTTGCGGCAGAGGTCAACGATCTTGATATCGAATTCCGCAATTTATCGGTCTACGACGTGGGCAAACTGGGTGAAACCTTCGACCTCGTGATCTTCATGGGCGTTCTGTATCATCTGCGGCATCCGCTGCTCGCGCTTGACCTGATCTACGAGCACGTTGCCGGCGACATGATGCTGTTTCAATCCATGCAACGCGGCAGTGATCGGGTCGGCCAGTTCGACCAAAATTATGACTTCTGGACCACCGATCACTTCGATGACGAGGAGTTTCCCAAACTTCACTTCATCGAGCACCGGTACGCGGACGATCCGACAAATTGGTGGGTGCCGAATCGCGGCTGCGCGGAGGCGATGTTGCGTAGCTCCGGCTTCGCCATCGCCGCGCATCCGGAACCTGAGGTCTATCTTTGCCGGCGCGCAAAGCGGTCTCAGCCTGAGGGCGCCGTTTATCCCGTGCGGAGAGTCGCAGGATGATTGAGGCAGCCAAGATATGGAATGAGCCCAATAATAAGTCGCATTGGGATCTCGAACTCGACCCTGGTTGGGTCAGGTTCGCCGAAATGGCGGTTCTCGCCGGCCAAGCCATCCGCGCGGTACATCCGACATTGCCGCGCGTGCTTGGGGGTATCTCGCCGATAGACCCGGGCTTTATGAACCGGATGAAGGCGAATGGCGTGCTTGATCACGTCGATGCCGTAGCGGTGCACGGATTTCCACTCGACTGGAACCTGTGGCAGATCGGCCAGTGGCCGGGTAAAATCGCCGAGATCGAGACGCTGGTGAACCTTCCCGTCTGGGTCACCGAAGTCGGCGTTTCCTCGTTCGGCGCGGAAGAGGTTCAGGCCTGGGGGGTGAGGCGGACTGCCGAGCTGCTGAGAGGTCGATCGCCCCGAATTCATTGGTACAGTCTCTACGATCTGCCGAGTGCATGGGAGGCAACCACCCGCCACAAAGAAGCGGAAGGTTCCTCCTATTACCGGCATTTCCACATGGGACTGCTGCGTGAAGATGGCACGCCCAAGCTCGGACTTGAGGCATTCAAGCAGGAAGCCGACCTGTTGGGCCTGTGTCAGTGGTTCCATTTTGATGATCACCGGCTCGA
>JAQGKJ010000121.1 GCA_028290165.1 Bradyrhizobium sp.
TCGCTGAATGCCCGCGATGCGATGCCGGCCGGCGGCAAGCTCACACTCGAGACCAACAACATTTATCTCGATGAAGGCTATGCAAGCATGCAAAACGAAGTCACGCCGGGCAACTACGTCATGATCGCCGTGAGCGATACCGGCGCGGGGATTCCCGCCGCAAACCTGGAAAAGGTCTTCGATCCCTTCTTCACCACCAAGGAAGTCGGCAAGGGCACCGGGCTCGGCCTCAGCATGGTGTTTGGCTTCGTCAAGCAGTCCAACGGACATATCAAGATTTACAGCGAGGAAGGTCACGGCACCACCGTCAAGATCTATCTGCCGCGGGCAACGGGCCTCGACCTGACCGCGGCTGAAGCGCAGGCATCCTCGCGCATCGAAGGCGGCAACGAGGTCGTCCTGGTCGTAGAGGACGATGCGCTGGTGCGCCGTTATGTCGTCACCCAGATCGAGAGCCTCGGCTACACCACCCTGGAGGCGAGCAACGCCGTGGAAGCCCTGAACGTGATCGCCGACACTGCCGTAGTCGATCTCTTGTTCACCGACGTGATCATGCCCGGACCCATGAACGGCCGCCAGCTTGTCGAGGAGGCGCTGAAACGGCGGCCGTCGCTCAAGACGTTGTACACGTCGGGATACACCGAGAACGCCATCGTTCATCACGGGCGTCTCGATTCAGGCGTGCTGTTGCTGGCGAAGCCGTATCGCAAGGCCGATCTCGCCAGAATGATGCGGATGGCCCTCGACAGTTGACGCGTTTTTCGAGACTGTCGGCGATGCCGGGACGATGGGCTTTAAGGGACCTGCTTGTTGAAAAATCTCCTTACCGATATCGCGGGCGTCCGCGTCGGTCATGCCGATGACACGGCGCTGGCCTCCGGCGTCACCGCGGTGATCTTCGAGAAGCCGGCGGTGGCGGCGATCGATGTGCGCGGCGGCGGTCCGGGCACCCGCGAAGGCGCGCTGCTCGATCTCGCCAATACCGTGGAAGCGATCGACGCCATCGCGCTCTCGGGAGGCTCGGCGTTCGGGCTTGAGGCCGGTGGCGGGGTGCAGGCCTGGCTCGCCGAACAGGGCCGCGGCTTTGAAGTGCGCGGCGCGGTGATTCCGATCGTGCCGGGCGCGATCTGCTTTGATCTGCTGAACGGTGGCAACAAGAAATGGGGCCGCTTCGCGCCCTACCGCGAACTCGGCTATGCTGCGGCTGCGGCGGGGACCGCCGACTTCGCGCTCGGCAGCGTGGGCGCCGGTCGCGGCGCCACCACCGCGAATTTCAAGGGTGGGCTCGGCTCGGCTTCAGCGACGACGCAAGGCGGCGTCCGGGTGGGAGCAATTGCGGGGGTGAATGCGGTGGGCAGCGTTACGGTCGGCGATGGACCGTGGTTCTGGGCGGCGCCGTTTGAAATCGGGGCGGAATATGGCGGGCGCGGATTGCCGCCGTCGTTCACGCCGGAGATGCTGGCGATGCGCATCAAGGGCAGTGCCGCCGCGAATGCCGTGGAAAACACCACGCTCGCGGTGGTCGTCACCGACGCCAAGCTGACAAAACCGCAAGCGAAACGGCTCGCGATGATCGCACAGACCGGATTTGCCCGCGCGATCTATCCGGTGCACGCGCCGCTCGACGGCGACGTGCTGTTTGCCGCCGCCACCTGTGAGAAGCCAATCGATCCCCTGGTCGGCCTTACCGAGCTCGGCATGATCGCGGCAAATGTCGTGGCCCGCGCCATCGCGCGCGGCGTTTATCAGGCGGCCGCGCTGCCCTTCCCCGGTGCGTTGCCGGCATGGAAAGATCGGTTCGGCTAGCTCGGCGCGATCGGTACTGAACCCTATCAGACGGTCACCGAGAGCGCTGCGGTTGCTCCGGATGAAATCGCCCGGCCTCGCGCTGAATCATCTGTTCGATGAGGTTGTAGGATGACGTCGCGCTGGAGGATGATGTCGTTGCCGCCGGCGACGTCATCGTGACCTTCGATCCGTCGGCATAGGTCACCGACGTCGTGGTGGAGCCGTCACTGTTGGTGACCGAGGTGGAGGATGCGCCGCTCAGTGCCTGCAGCAGTGGATCGGAGCTTGATCCGCCGGTGCCGGAGCTTGATCCGCTGGCGCCGGAGCTTGATCCGTTGGCGCCGGTCGAATCGCCGGATGCGTCCGAACTGGCGACATGATGGTGGTGATGGCGACCCTTGCCGCCGGCTCCCTGCAGCGCGGACGACATTTCGTCCAGGCTGACCGAACCATCGCCGTTCTTGTCGAGCTTGTTGAAGACGTCGTCGGCCTGCGCGAGGTTGGTGCCGCCGGCGCCAAGTGCGTTTTCGAATTCCGACTTGCTGATCTTGCCGTCGCCGTTGGTATCGAGCTGCGACAACAGGTCTTGCAGCGCGCTCGATGGGCTGGTCGATGTGGAGGTGGCTGACCCGGTCGATGACTGGCTTTGCGCCGCAAGCAGCGCGCTCATCGTCGCCGGCGATAGCGGCGAAAACCCGCCGGAACCGGAAGCCGGGATCGAGCTTCCCGAAGGCGCGGTGCCGCCTGACAAATCGAACGGGTTCGTCGAGCTCTGGTTAAAGCCGGTGGCCGGCGGAGACGACGATTTCGACGAGGTCAGCGATTGCAGCGCATCCAGTGCGGACGACACGGCGCCAAGAGCAAGCAACATGGCAGGACTCCGAACAAGCGCCGCAATCGTGCGGCCTTTACTTTCACGGCGTTAGGGTCAGCAAGCGCCGTGCCATGCCTAAAACCCAATAAAACGAGGGTTTTCTCCTGCCCAAAGAGCCCGGCGGCCTCGGCAATAGATGCCGTTTGCGGCAGAATTTTCCGCCCTCGATACGCCGATTTGCCCGCATTGCCCCCGGGCTTTGCGCGTGTTACCCGAAACCGTTCGCACGCTTCCAAGCAGTCCGGGAAAGCCCACATGTCTGCCCAATTTGCGTCCCGCCCCCTCGTCATTGCGCCGTCGATCCTGGCGTCCGATTTCGCCAAACTGGGCGAGGAGGTCCGCGCCGTCGATGCGGCCGGCGCCGACTGGATTCATCTCGATGTGATGGACGGTCATTTCGTTCCCAACATTTCCTACGGTCCGGATGTCATCAAGGCGATGCGCCCGCACACCAAAAAGATCTTCGACGCGCATCTGATGATCTCGCCGGCCGATCCGTATCTGGAGGCCTTCGCCAAGGCCGGCTGCGATCACATCACGGTGCATGCCGAGGCGGGCCCGCATCTGCATCGCTCGCTGCAGGCGATCCGCGCGCTCGGCAAGAAGGCCGGCGTCTCGCTCAATCCGGGCACGCCGATCACTTCAATCGAATATGTCATCGACATGATCGATCTGGTGCTGGTGATGTCGGTCAACCCCGGCTTCGGCGGTCAGGCGTTTATTCCCTCCGCTCTCGGCAAAATCCAGGACTTGCGCGCGATGACCGCGGGACGTCCGATCGATATCGAGGTCGATGGCGGCGTCAGCCCGGATAATTCCGGCCAGCTTGCTGCCGCCGGCGCCAATGCGTTTGTGGCAGGCTCTGCCGTGTTCAAGGGCGGCACCAGGGAGGCCTACAAGGCCAATATTTCCGCGATCCGCGAAGCGGCGGCAATCGCGCGCGGTGAAGCGATCTAAGTGTTTCGCTCTTCCGCCTTCTCGCCGGTACTTTCCTGCCCAGTCAGCGAGGCCAGCCGCGGCGGCCGCACCACGGTCACGGTGCACGTCGCTTCCGCCTTGGCGGAGATGCCGCCGAGCAGCGTGCGCAGCACCGAAGTCTGCCGCGCCCCGATGACGATATGATCGACATGATTGGCTTCGGCGAATTCCAGGATCGCCGCCGCGGGATCGACCGCCTCAAGCACATGCACCGTGAGGCGGCCTTCATCGAGCTTTAGCGGCGACGCCCAATGCCGGAGCGCGACCAGCCGATCGACGTGCTTGTTGTTGCCCTCTTCGTCGAGCGTCCAATCGATGGTGACGCGGCCGAGCTTCAGCACGTTCACGCATGCGAGCCTCGCCGAGGGAAGGGTCGCGAGAATTCGTTGGGTGGTGACGCGCATTGCCTCATTCAACGCGAGCGAACCTTCTGCGGTGTCGAGGGCGATCACCACGATCGGACCCGAAGCCAGCTGGGCGGCAAGGTCGGCCTTTGCCTTCGGCTGCGTCAGACCGCCATTGAAGCGGCGGCGCCAGACGGTGCCTATCGGATCGCGCTTCAGCCGCTCCGATCGCGCGGTCAGTTTGATCTGGTCGGGATGCGCGAGTTCGAACGCCAGTTGCGAAGCCGTGGGATAGCGCCAGACCGGCTCGATCTCCAGGCACCGCAGCACGACTTCCTGCAGCCAGGGCGGATAGTCGGCCCTCAGCTTGCGCGGAGGAACCGGGTCGCGCCACAGCCGGCGCCGCATGGCGTGCATGGTTTCGCCCTCGCCGAACGGCCGCACGCCGGTGGTGAAGAAATACAGCAGCACGCCCAGCGAAAAAAGATCGCTGCGCGGATCGTCGCGCACGCCGAGCAGGCGCTCGGGCGCCATGTAGGGCGCCGTGCCGTATGGCAAGCGGAACTCTTCCTGCAGCAAATCGGGCAACTGATTGTGATGCGACAGGCCGAAATCGATCAGCACGGCTTCGCCGGAGGAACGAAACATGATGCTGCTCGGCTTGATATCGTGATGGATGACGTTTTGCCGGTGCCGGTCGGCAAGCGCGGCTGCGATCTTTCCGGTGATGACCCTCGCCTCCTCGTAAGCCAGCGGCAACTCGCCAAGCCTGCTGTAAAGCGTCTGACCGGGGATGCGCTCAATCACGACCTAGGCCTGCCGCGCGAAATCGCCGGCGCCGAAACAAGCCGGCACGTGAGGTCCCGACAACCGCGGCAGGATCATCTGCTCCATCTCGAAACTGACAATGGCCGCGGGATCCTCGCCCTCGGACACAAGCGGGATTTTCATCAACATCGGCACGTCGATGTCGGGCCAGGTCACGCTCCACAGCGTCGCCATGCCGCCGCTATGAACACACTCCCCGACGGTGAAGCCATCGATGACGATGCCGGGCCGAATCGAAAGCTTGGCCATCGCTCTCACCTCCCGACCGACAGGCGGTCGGCCAGCCAGAACGGCAGGCCATTTTCGCGAATCCGCATCGCCGCCGCTGCGACATCGTAAGGCACGCGGCAAAACGTGATTTCGTTGGCCTCGGTATCGAACATTGCAAACGAGGCCGCCGGATCGCCGTCGCGAGGCTGCCCCACCGAGCCGAGCACGGCGAGCCACCGCCTTCCCCCAGGCAATGGCACCGCGACGTCTGCGGTCGGCACGAAACTCGTCATCTTGCCGACAGCTGACATGGAATAGAGCGCCGGCTTGTGGATGTGGCCGCAGAACGTGACGTGCGCATCCGTCGCCACGATGCTGCGCGCTGCATCGGCGGCATCCTGGACATAGCGCCATTTCCGGGGGTGGCTTGCTTCGGAATGAACGTAGAGCCGATCCTCCTCCCGCAGTGCGAGCGGCAACTCCGCCAGAAAACGCCGCTGGGTCGCGCTCAGCCTGCCGCGCGTCCACTCGATCGCGGCCTGGGCTTCGGCATTCATCGTTTCCGTCGGGGTGCCGACCGCGTTGTCGTGGTTGCCGCGCACGGCGAGCGCGCCGCCATCGACGAGGCTCATCACGGTTTCGACCGTCCATTCCGGATCGGCGCCATATCCGACGTAGTCGCCGAGGCAAATGATCCGCTCGGCGCCCTGGGCGCGCGCAAAGCCGAGGCACGCGCCAAACGCCTGCCGGTTAGCGTGGATATCCGTAAAGATGGCCAGCAGCACGGTTTCCTCCGCATCGATCCTATCGGCCAGGCTGGTGCCGGATTTGATCGATATCAAACAACACACCGCCTCAGGCGGGCAATCGTTTGTGTAGGCGGGGATAAGGCTGACGCGGGGGGAATTCGGGCGGACCTGCAAGCCGCAAGCTGCGGCCGTCGCGGGCGGGGAAATGACCTAGCGCTTCCGCGGCGCCTCAAGGCCCCTGAGCAACAGCACCAGCAACGCGTCGATCCGCGCCGCGAGTTGTGGATCGCTCCATTCCTCGGCATGCGCGGGATGATGGAAGCGGCTGGTGGCGTCGAACATCGCGCGCGCCGAGGCTTTGACGTCGGCGGCCTGGAACGCGCCCTGCTTCACGCCGTCGGACAGGATATGCGCGATCTGATCGACCAGACCATCCTTATGCGCCTTCACCACCTTGCAGGCCTCCTGCGCCAGCGCTAGATAGGTCGCGAACATCTCGGGGTCGTCGCAAACCTTCTTGTGCTTGATCGCAATCATCGTGCGCAGCCAGCGCTCCAATCTCGCGGGCGCCGGGCCCGAACTTTCCGCGATCTTCTGCAGCGGCGCATTGACACGATCGAGCCAGCGTTTTGCCACCGCCTCGCGCAGCGAAGCCTTGCTCGGAAAATGGCGATAGACGCTGCCGTGGCTGACGTCGAGCGCACGGGCTACGTCCACCACGGTGGCTTTCGCAAGCCCGAAGCGGCGCAACACGTCCTCGGTGACCTCGAGAATTCGATCAGGGGTCAGGACAACGTTTTCGTTCATGCGCGCACCGTTCGGTGGAGGGTCATGGCCGTTCCCTTGTTTAGCGGGTTAACCTGGCAGCCTGTGCGGCAAGGTGGCGGGCCACGCTCCGGTTGAGCCAGCGATGGATTTGTTGGGTCAGATAAAGGATTTCGATAGTCATGGCGGTAGTCCTCTGCAACTCCCCGGGCCTGCCGCGATCGGCTGGCCGACCAGGGAGACGCCTTAGAAACGGCGTCAAGGGCAATATAGGACATCCCGCTGACAGATTTCAATATCTGTCAGTCAATATTCCGTGATTGAGAGGACCCGGCCGACTGCTTAGCTGTGGAATCGCCCGCTCGTGCCAGACTGGTTGTTTGTCTCACAAGGACCGCTCTGCTAAAGCGCGGCGTAATCCCTTGACCCACGAGTCGTCGATGATTTCCCGCTACACCCGCCCGGAAATGGCCGCCATCTGGGAGGCGCAGACCCGCTTCAGGATCTGGTTCGAGATCGAGGCGCATGCGGCGGACGCGCTGGCGGAACTCGGAGTGATTCCGAAGGAGGCCGCGAAAACCGTCTGGGCCAAGGCCCGCGACGTCGTTTTCGACGTGGCGCGGATCGACGAGATCGAGCGCGAAACAAAGCACGACGTCATCGCCTTCCTCACCCATCTGGCGGAAATCGTCGGCCCCGAGGCGCGCTTTGTGCACCAGGGCATGACCTCCTCCGACGTGCTCGACACCTGCCTCAACGTGCAGCTGACCCGCGCCGCGGACCTCCTGATCGGCGACATCGACAAGGTGCTGGCGGCGCTGAAGAAGCGCGCCTTCGAGCACAAGATGACGCCGACCATCGGCCGCTCCCACGGCATTCACGCCGAGCCGGTGACCTTCGGGCTGAAGCTCGCCTACGCCTATGCGGAATTTTCCCGCGCCCGCGACCGGCTGGTCGCCGCCCGCAAGGAAGTCGCGACCTGCGCGATCTCCGGCGCGGTCGGCACCTTCGCCCAGATCGATCCGCGCGTGGAGGAACACGTCGCCAAGGCGATGGGGCTGGTGCCGGAGCCGATCTCGACGCAAGTGATCCCGCGCGACCGCCACGCGATGTATTTTGCAACGCTTGGCGTGATCGCGTCCTCGGTCGAACGCCTCGCCACCGAAATCCGGCATCTGCAGCGCACCGAGGTGCTGGAGGCGGAGGAGTTCTTTTCCGAGGGGCAAAAGGGTTCCTCGGCGATGCCGCACAAGCGCAACCCGGTGCTGTCGGAGAATCTCACCGGCCTCTCCCGCATGGTGCGCGCCTATGTGACGCCGGCGATGGAGAACGTGGTACTGTGGCATGAGCGCGATATCTCGCACTCCTCGGCCGAACGCATGATTGCGCCGGACGCCACCGCGACTTTGGACTTCGCACTCAATCGGCTGGCGGGCCTGATCGACAAGCTTCTGATCTATCCCGAAAACATGTTGAAGAACATGGACCGGCTCGGCGGGCTCATCCACTCGCAGCGGCTTTTGATTGCCCTGACGCAAAAGGGCGCGAGCCGCGAGGGCGCCTACAGGCTCGTGCAGCGCAACGCGATGCCGGTGTGGCGCGGCCATGGCGATTTTCAGACGCTCCTGAAAAAGGACGCTGACGTGAAAAAATATCTCAGCGATGCCGAGATCGAAGAACAGTTCGACCTCGGCTATCACCTCAAGCACGTCGATACGATCTTCAAGCGCGTGTTCGGGGAAGCGTGAAGCGCAGCCGCTACATTTTCTTCAGCGAGACGACCGCTGTTCCCTCGTTGTTGTCGTAGAAAGCGGTGAGGAGCCACGGCAAGAAGATCGATGTGTCGTTGACGTAAACGAACACTTCGCCATCGCTGCGGGCTGTGAATTTCGCCGTCCACAGATTGCTTGTCGCCGACTCGCGCTTGAAATCCGGAAGGTGCTCCTCGAGACCAGAACCGCCGACGCGAACGATCGGCGCAAACCAGTTCGACCAGATCAGGCGCTTGAAGGGCACGCCTGCCAATTGCCCCCAGGTGGATTTGGCGAAGCCTTCGGGACTGGCCGGAATGCCCTGATCGGTCCACGCGTCTCTCACGGCAAGACTGATCTGGTAGGTTTCGCCGTGCGTGACCTTGAGCCCGGTGGGATAGCACAGATACCTGGTTCTGAAGACATCGTCGTAGCCGGCAGATTTCCGGGCGGCGATCTCGATTTGCATCACATCTATGCCGTCGCCTGTTGCCTTGCAGAACAGGCCAAGCGTGTTGGCCGTTCCGAATGCGAGCCACCAGAACAGCCACCACATGATGATCGTGGGAACTATCCAGTGCGTCAGGACATAAAACGTCGCCGGATAGATGCCAAACCTGCGTATCCGATAGACCGCGGCCCGCCAGCCCATCAGCTTGATGTGATGGGCCGGCGAGTGCCAAGCAACACGCGCCACGTCGCGAACGGTTTGCTGAAGATTCGTACCCAAGAACAGAAACACGCCGATCGCGATCGCGCCGATCAGC
>JAQGKJ010000134.1 GCA_028290165.1 Bradyrhizobium sp.
GACCCGAAGATCGACGCTCGAAGGACCCAGTTGCAGTTCGTGCAGGACGACCTCGTTGAGGAAGGCGGGCAGGCGCGGATTGCGTAAACGAATTTCGCCGCGCCGCACGTCGAATTCGAGTCCGAGCGCTGCTTCCAGCAACGTGAATGGCGTCGCGCTGGCCCATGCCTGCGGCGCGCAGGCGACGGGATAGAGCGTCGGTCCGCGCCGGTTCTCGCGCCGAAAACCGCAGAACAGTTCGGGCAGCCGCCGCAAATCCATGTAGGTGGCGGCCTCGAACAGACCCTCGAACACACGTCCGACCGAATGCTTCAGCCCATAGCGTGCCAGCCCCAGCGCGATCAGCGCGTTGTCGTGCGGCCAGATCGAGCCGTCATGGTAGGACATCGGGTTGTAGCGCGCCTCGCCGCGCGCCACCGTGCGGATACCCCAGCCCGTGAAAAAATGCGACCGCATCAGATCGGCGGCGACCAGGCGGGCGCGGTCTTCGCGCACCATGCCGCTGAACAAGAGCTGCCCGGCGTTTGAAGTGCGCACCTTGCACGGCTCTTTGGCGCCGTCGAGCGCGAGCGCATAGGTGCCGAGGTCGTCGCACCAGAACGCCCGTTCGAAACGCTCGGCCAGAAGTTTCGCTTCGGCCTCGAGCTTGCGCGCCCTGTCCCTTTTGCCGAGGCGCGCGGCGCAGCGCGCCGCCAGCCGCTTGCCGGCAAACACATAGCCCTGCACTTCGGCGAGCGCGATGTAGCCTTCGGCGAGACGACCGTCGGCATGAAAGATCGCGTCGTAGGAATCTTTCCAGCCCTGATTGGCCAGCCCCTGCTCCGACGCGCGCCGGTACTCGATAAATCCGTCCCGGTCGGGATCCCCTGCCCCATTGATCCAGCCCAGCGCCGCTTCGATCGAAGGCCACAGCTCGGCGAGTGTCTCCTCGTCGCCGGTGCGTTCGACATAGAGTCCCGCCAACAGCACGAACAGCGGCGTCGCATCGACGCTGCCGTAGTACTGCGCGAACGGCACCTCGCGCAGCGAGGCCATCTCGCCGCCGCGCATTTCATGCAGGATCTTTCCGGGCTCGGCGTCAGCGAGCGGATCGACCGTCTTGGCCTGGTAGAATGCGAGCCGCTTCAGCACGCCGCGGGCGACCCGCGGGTCGATCCACAACATTTGCATTGCCGTGATAATTCCGTCGCGGCCGAATGTCGTCGAGTACCAGGGAATCCCCGCATAGGGATATCGTCCCTGCGGCGTGTCCGTCATCAGCATGTTGAGGTCGGCCATCGCCTGGCACAGCACCTCGTTGAAGATGTTGTTGGAACTTTCGATGCTGGCGGCGCCCATCGTGAGGCGGCGCATTTCGCGGCGATGCGCCAGCAATCCGCGGAAGAACGGCGCCGGCTTGAAGGTGGCCGGTTTGTTGCAGGATGCCGCAACGAAAAGCGGACAGACCTGCTGCGGCGCCAGCTCGAGATGATAGGTCGCGGCATTCACGGTAAGCCGCGTCGGCCGCGGATCGAAATGCAGCGCCGTTGCGCGCGACTTGCCGTCGAGCCCGCTGTACTCGAACACGACGTCGGAACGACCAACCAGTCTGCTGGAGCCGATCCCCCGGCGCGGACGCTTTTCGCCGCGGACTTCGAACAGGTCGGCAAAATCATTGTCGAACAGCAATGTCAGGTCGAAGCTAGCCGACTGTTCGCCATGGTTCTGCAAGCCTATCCGCTGGTAGGCCGTCCCGCGCCACAAAAAGATCGTGCGGACGATGTGCAGCACGTCCTTTTGCAGCACGATCCGCCCATTGCGAAAGATATCGGGATTGGAGAGATCAACCGTCAATGCGGAGTTGTCGTCGCGCAGGTTGGAGCCGAGCAGCAGCGGTTGCACGTCGTCCAGCACCAGTTCAAGCCGGGCGAGATAGCGGGTGTCGGCGTTGAAGAGGCCGTCCGGTCCGCCGGCGGACGCGCCGATATCGCCATGGCTGTCGAGCACGATGAAGGTATCGTCGTGCTTGAGCGAACGGCGCGGCCGCGCCGCGGGTCCGGTCATCGGGATGTAGAACGGCGATTCCTGGACCGGTTCGACGGGGCGGGCAGTCAGGACATGGGTTGCGACTTCGGCTGCCATTCGAGCGGCTCCCCCCTCGCCTTGTGACAAACGCACTAGGACTCGTCTCAACCGCCTGACATCAGGCCGCGTGCTTCGCAAGCCGGCTCATTTCCTGCGTCACCAGCTCGCGGTACGGCCCCTGGCCCTGCATCAACCGATCCGGGGGACCGTCTTCGATGATCTTGCCGGCCTTCAGCATCACGACCCGATCGAAATGACGCAGCGTCGCAAGACGGTGGGCGATCGTAATCACGGTGCGCCCGCGCATCAGCCGGCCGAGCGCTTCGCGTATAGCTTCCTCGGACTCGCTGTCAAGCGCCGCGGTCGCCTCGTCGAGCAGCAGGATCGGCGCGTCCTTCAGGAACGCGCGCGCGATCGCGATGCGCTGCCGCTGGCCGCCCGACAACTTGACGCCGCGGTCACCGACCATGGTCGCAAGGCCCTCAGGGAGAGTTTCGACGAAATCGCAGCGCGCTGCGATGGCCGCGCGCAGCACCTCGTCGTCGGTGGCGTTCGGCCGTCCGTACCGGATATTTTCCAGGATCGAACGATGGAACAGCGAAATATCCTGCGGCACCACCGAGATAGCCTGGCGCAGGCTTTGCTGCGTCACCCGCGAGATGTCCTGGCCATCGATCGTGATAGTGCCGTGCTGGACGTCGTAGAACCGCTGCAGCAGCACGAACAGGCTGGATTTGCCGCCACCGGACTGACCGACCAGTCCAACCCGCTGCCCCGGTTGAATACGAAGGCTGAATTTATCGAATACCTGGAGTCCGCCGGGGTAACGAAACGAAATGTTGTTGAAGACGATGGCCGCGCCGCTCTTTACCAGAGGCTCGGCCTCGGGGTGGTCGCGCAGTTCGTGCGGCAGCAACAGCGTGGCAATCGCTTCGGTCAGGCGCGCGACATGCTGGGTGACATCGACCAGCGCCACAGCGAGATCGCGTGTCGCATTCAGGATCGAAAGCCCGAGCGTGCAAACCAGCACGACGTCGCCGGTGGTCGCGCCACCGCGCTGCCAGAGCGCGATCGCCCAGGCCAATAGCGCGATGATCAGCACGACGGTGACGCCGGCATGGGTGAGCCGCAGCTTTTCGAGATAACGCAGGCTACGCCCCCGCGCCGTCAGTTCCCGGTTGACGGTGGCATCGAACCGGTCGTGCTCGAAGCTCAGACCGCAAAACGCCCGCACCAGCGACAGGTTGTTGATGACGTCGACCATCTCGCCATCGACGGCGGCGGCCTTGTCGGCGAAATCGTCATGCAGGGGTTTTCCCGCCGCCGCCAGGTGGAACATCGCAATCACCATTCCGCCGGCGATGACGATCAGACCCGCCGCCATCGGCAGGCTTACGGTTCCGATCAGCGTGATGGCTGCGATCGTCGCAATGCATGGCGGCAGCACGTTCCAGACGAACATGTTCTCGACGGTGAAAACGGCATTCGAGGTCGCGGTAATGCGGCTCGTCAGCATGCCCGGCATGCGGTCGGAAAAATAGCTCGGCGCATGACCGGTCAAATGGCGAAAGATATCGCGCCGCAAATCGCCAGTGACGCCGACAAACGTGAAACTCGCCGTCCAGCTGGCGATCCGCCACAAGAAATTATCGGCTGCGATCAGTGACATGAGAAAAACGAATGCCAGCCATACGCTGCCTGCGCGGGCGTGGCCGGCCGACAAACCGTCGACCAGATACTTCACGCCGTACTGGGTGCCTACCGAACAAGCAACTGCTGCGACAACGGCGGCGAGAATAACGACATGCGCCGCGAGACGTTGGCGAAGATAGCGCAGCACGAACGAAAGCGGTCGATGCGCGTATCCTGAAAGATTGTCCATGTTGTTGCAAAACCTATTGGAGGAGAAGGGAAATCCTAACCGGATACGCTCGATACGCTGGAACGATGGACACTCCGCCACAGTTCCCACGGTGTTGCCATCACTGCGCAACAATCATGCAGCATTAGCCACAGAGGAAATCTGATCGGGCGTGATGGCATCAGCAAGACCGTGGTGTGGAAGATGTGCGCGTTCTCTTGGGAACTTCGCACATGCGGAAACGTTCCCTCTTAGGCATGCCGGTGCCATCAAAATCGGGGGCTATTGTTCATCCATGATCGACAGGAGACGGTGAGATGCGCATCGCGCAGGTTGCTCCGCTGACGGAGGCTGTTCCCCCCAGGCTTTATGGCGGCACCGAACGGGTGGTACACTGGCTAACCGAGGAACTGGTGGCGCTGGGGAACGAGGTCACCCTGTTCGCCAGTGGGGATTCCCAGACGTCAGGGAAACTTGACGCGACCTGGCCGAAGGCGTTGCGCCTCGACGGTTCCGTCCGCGACCCCAATGCGCTGCACATGGTGATGCTGGAACGCGTCCGGCAGAAATGCGATGACGAGGACTTCGATTTCCTGCACTTCCATCTCGATTATTATCCGTTCTCGCTGTTCTCCAGGCAGCCGACCCCGTTTGTGACCACCCTGCACGGCAGGCTGGATCTGCCGGAGCATCAGCCAGTGTTCAATACCTTCCGTTCCGTTCCGGTGATTTCGATCTCGAATGCGCAACGGCGGCCGGTGCCGCAGGCCAACTGGGTGCATACCATCCACCATGGCCTGCCGGAGAAACTGCTGATGCCGCAACTCACCAAGCCCGGCTATCTCGCAGTGCTCGGCCGGATCGCGCCCGAGAAGGGGGTGGACCGGGCAATCAAGATCGCGACCCGCTGCGGTATTCCGCTCAAGATCGCGGCGAAGGTCGATCGCGCCGACCAGGAATATTACGATGAGCTTATCCGTCCGCTGATCGAGCAAAATCCGCTCATCGAATACATCGGCGAGATCGGCGACCCCGAAAAATCGGAATTTCTCAGCGGGGCGATCGCGCTGCTGGTCCCTATCGATTGGCCGGAGCCGTTCGGCCTGGTCATGATCGAAGCGATGGCGTGCGGGACGCCGGTAATCGCCTACAACCGCGGTTCGGTCCCCGAGATCATCGAGGATGGCCTGACCGGCTTCGTCGTGGAGGATGAAACCAGCGCGGTCGCCGCGGTCGATCGTCTTTCCGGATTGAACCGACATGCGATCCGGAAGCAGTTTGAGGCCCGCTTCACCGCACGCCGGATGGCGCTCGACTATCTCGCCGCCTATCGCGGCCTGATGGAGGCTGCGGAGCCAAAGATCAAGCTGGTGAGCAGCGCCGAATAGCGCGCCCAAATTCCCGGCTCAATGGGCCGGCGCCAGATCGGCTTTGCCGAAGCGCCGCTCGTAAGCCTTGATATAGGCTTCCGGCGAGGGCTTCAGGTGGCGCCGCGTGAGCGCCACCAGGTCGTCCCGCCGGGAGCCACGAAGCGCCTTGATCATATCCAAATGATCGCGGCGGGCGCGATCGAGCGATTCAGGGAATGCGTTTGCATAAGAGCGGATCCCGTAGACCTTCTGGGCCAGCAGATCGATGGTTTCGATCAGACAGGCATTGCCGCAGAGACCGAACAGCACCTGGTGAAAACTGAGGTTGCTGTAAAACACGGTCAGCAGGTCGCCTGCGGCAACGGCTGCGGTGTGCTGTCGCTGCAATTCCTCCAGCCGCTCGATATCCTTGTGGCCGACCGGAAACGGGATGATGCTGACCGCCATCACCTCGAGCTCTTCACGAACCGCATAAATCTCCTTCACCTCCAGCGGCGTTAATCCGCGAACCATCGCGCCGCGATTTGGGATCCGCTCCACCAGGCCTTTCTTTTCGAGCTCGAACAGCGCCAGTCTCACGTCACCGCGATGGGTTTGGAACAGGTCACAAAGATCCTGCTCGACCAGGCGCTCCCGCGGTTGACGCCGCCCCAGGACGATGTCCTCCTCGATGCGCTTTGCGATGATGACGGCTCGCGGCTCTCGCGCAGGCGATGTCGGCACCTGGCGCGATTTCGCCATCCGGGCTATCGCGCGTTTCGTTGATTTTCCGACCATCATTTCCCCGACTGGAAGACGCGCCTGGCCGACCGGTGCGCCAAAAGGCAGAACGAGCCCGCAAACGTCCTGCTACGATAGTAATATTGATAACAGTATTGTAAACAATATTGAATGGAGTTACCATCTAAAAAAGCGAGCGGACAGCCGGTACCGTGATCGCGCAGGGGAAACGTCATGAAAAATGATCGCAGGAATTCCGTCATTAAGTCTGACCTGAATCGGACGTTGCCCAAGCGCCAGAGCCGCCGCCAATTTCTCATCAAAACCGGTGGCATCCTTGCCGCCGGCGCCTTCGGCGCCGTGCCGCTGCGCGGCTGGGCGGCCGATCCCGTCAATATCGGTGCGCTTTACCCGACCACCGGAAGCATGGCGCAGATCGGCGTCGGCTGCGTCGCCGCCGCCA
>JAQGKJ010000190.1 GCA_028290165.1 Bradyrhizobium sp.
CAGATAGAATTTGGAATTCCTGGAATGTGGGAGCTGACAAAATCGTTCCGGTTCGAGGCGGCCCACGCGCTGCCGGGTACGACGCTGGGCCCGGCAAGCGAGGAAATCCACGGCCACTCGTTCCGCGCCGAGATCACCATGCGCGGCACGCCCGATCCCGCGACCGGGATGGTGCTGGATCTCGGCCTGCTCCAGCGTACCATGGCGGAAGTGCAGAAGATGCTCGATCACAAGCTGCTCAACAACGTCGAGGCGCTTGGGCCGCCGACGCTGGAAAACCTTTCGCGCTTCGTCTGGGAGCACGTGCAGCACGCCGGGCCGGTCGCGCGGGTGAGCATTCACCGCGACAGCTGCGATGAAAGCTGCACATACTACGGCACGCAGGGCTAAGCGCTTTCAAGCGAAGCGGGTCCCGGCTTGCTTGAGAAAAACGCGTCAAATCAGGGTGGCACGCAGATGGACCTGTCCGTGATCGAGGATCGCAAGGCGCGGGCGCGGAGTTGGTTCGAGCGCCTGCGCGATGACATCTGCGTGGCCTTCGAAAAACTCGAGGACGATGCACCGGCACAGCTCTATCCCGGCGACGCCGGCCGTTTCGTCCGCAAAAGCTGGGACCGCACCGACCATACCGGAAAGCCGGGCGGCGGCGGCGTGATGAGCGTGATGCGCGGGCGGCTGTTCGAGAAAGTCGGCGTGCATTGCTCGACGGTGCACGGCGAATTCGCCCCCGAGTTCCGCGCCCAGATTCCGGGCGCCGCCGACGATCCCGCCTTCTGGGCGTCGGGCATTTCGCTGATCGCGCATCTGCGCAACCCCAACATACCGGCGGTGCATATGAACACCCGCTTCGTCGTCACCACCAAGGCGTGGTTCGGCGGCGGCTCGGATCTGACCCCGGTGCTCGAGCGGCGGCGCACCCAGGACGACCCCGATACGGTTGCCTTTCACGCCGCGATGCAGGCCGCCTGCGATGCCCATGCCGCGATCGCGAGTTACCCAAAGTACAAGAAATGGTGCGACGAATATTTCTATCTGCCGCACCGCAAGGAAGCGCGCGGTATCGGCGGCATCTTTTACGACTGGCACGACAGCGGAGACTGGGACGCCGATCTCGCCTTCACCCAGGACGTCGGCCGCGCGTTCTTGAAAATCTATCCCGAACTGGTCCGGCGCAATCTTGCCACCTCGTGGAATGCGGCCGACCGCGAGGAGCAATTGGTCCGCCGCGGTCGTTATGTCGAATTCAACCTGCTCTACGACCGCGGCACCATCTTCGGACTGAAAACCGGCGGCAATGTTGATTCGATCCTGTCGTCGATGCCGCCGGAAGTGAAGTGGCCATAGGATTCGTTTACAGCAACTGCCGTACCGCGGTTGAAATCATCACTACGCCACCTGCGATCACGGCGACATCGAGGATCGCGGTGTGAATGTGCACCGGCATGCGCTCGACGAAGGCTCTGGCCAGGAAAGCCCCGGGTATGGCAATCACGCCGATCAGAAGCGCGAACGCCAGAACCTGCGCGGTGACTGCGCCGGCCAGTCCGAACACCGAAATCTTGATCATGCTGACGACGACCGAGATCACGGCGTCGGTGGCGATCACGGCGGCGCCTTCGAGGCCCGCGGCCATTAGCAGCGACAGCAGGATCACGCCCGCGCCCACGGTACCGCCTACCACGACGCCGTAGCCCACCGCGCCGGCGGCCAATCCCGTGTCGCCGATTTTGACGTCGTGGCGTTTGAGCAAACGGCGCAGCGGTACGCTCGATATCAGCATGACGCCGATCACAAGCGCGGCGCCGGCATTTGTCAGCCTTGTATAGCCGTAAGCGCCGAGAGCGGTCGTCACTGCCGCAGCCAGGATCACGATCAGCGCGCGGCGGCGGTCGGCATAACGCAGATAGGCGGCAAAACGGCTCAGGTTGGTGAAGATCGAGGAGATGGCGATGATCGGCACCACCGGTTCGGCGCCGATCAGCGGCACCAGCACCAGCGGCATCAACGCACCGGTGCCGTAGCCGGCCAACCCGCCGACGACGGAAGCAAACAGCGCGACGCCTGCAACCAGCAGGAGCTGAACCAGGGAGATATCGGCGAAGCCGGAAACGATGCTCACAGCCGGTGGTCGCGGGTGAAGCGTGTGACGGTCTGGTCGGCGATGGCTTTGAGTGCGCCCTCATCCAGGGGGAAATCCGCCGCCAGCCACGCGTCTTCGGCCAGCTGCAGCACATGTCCGAGCGCAGGACCTTCGGCAATTCCCCGCGCGATGAAATCGGCTGCCTTCAGCGGAAATTTCGGCGCGCTCCAGCGCTCCGGCAGGGTGGCAAGCTCCCGCCATCGCGCGGGATCGCCGTTCCCTCCCGCCCGCGCCCAGGCCAGCATCAGCCGGTCGCGGTAGCGCTCCGCGCCGAGCCGATAGAGCCGGCGCCGGGCGGTGGCCTCGTCCATGCCGGCGAGCCGCCACCAGCGATGGCCCATCGAATCCAGCACCCTGGTTTCGGCATTGGTCAGCCGCAGGCGGGTCGCAACGCGCTTGGCGTCCTCGGTGACGGCGACCGCGAGCGCCCCTAATCGACGAACCGCGTCAGGCTCGAGGCCGAGTAAACGCTCCGCATCGATCATCGCCGCAAACGTCCGGGGATAGGCGATGCCGCCGAGGATCGGCAGCAGCAATCCGCCATCCGCCATCGCCACGATCGCCCCGGCCGAGCCTTGCGCGACCATCAGCTTGAGCATTTCCATGCGCACCCGTTCGGCGGAAAGGTTTGCAAGGCCGGCGCGCGCGGCGATGCAGGCGAGATATCCGGCGCGATCGGGCTCGCCCGCACCGTAAGCTGCGTGAATGCGGAAAAACCTGAGGATGCGCAGATAATCTTCAGTGATCCGCTGATTCGGATCGCCGATGAAGCGCACGCGCCTTGCCGCGATATCGTCAAGTCCGCCGACGTGATCGTGCACCACGCCAGCGGCGTCAACGGAAAGGCCGTTGATGGTGAAGTCGCGCCGCTCGGCATCGCGAACCCAGTCGCGGCCGAACGCCACCTTCGCCTTGCGGCCGAACGTCTCGGTATCCTCGCGCAAGGTGGTGACCTCGAACGGATGGGCATCGACGACGAGTGTCACGGTGCCGTGGTCAATCCCGGTCGGCACGCTCTTGATGCCGGCCGCCTTGGCGCGGCGGATCACTTCGTCGGGTAAGGCGGTGGTGGCGATATCAATATCGCCGGTCGGAATCTTCAACAGCGCATTGCGGACCGCGCCGCCGACCACGCGGGCTTCCTCGCCATTGCCGTTGAGCAATTGCAGCACGCGGGCAGCTGGGCCGGATTTGAGCCATGGCGCGTCGTCGAGTACGCGCACCTCGGTCATTTTTCCGCTCCGGGAACCAGCCTGCCGTTCTCGATATGCGCGGGAATGTAGGTCGAATTCGGCGACCCGCCGGAAAAATGCGCCAGCAAGACGAAACTGACGACCACCAGCACCAGCGAACCGAGCACCAGTTTGGCGATGATATGCACCGGCCACGACGACTGCAGCATCAGGCCGGAGCGTGTCGCGACCAAAAACAGCGCGTAGACCGCAAACGGGATGAGGAAAATTCCGATCTCCGTGAAGGCCGGACGGATCATGGCAGATAGATCCGCTCGTACAGAACCCGGAGAATTCCAGCGGTCGCGCCCCAGATATAACGTTCCGCAAACGGCATGGCGTAGTACGAGCGCTCCATGCCGCGGAACTCCTTGCGGTGCACCTGATGGTTTGCCGGGTCCATCAGGAACGCCAGCGGCACCTCGAACGCATCGTCGACTTCGGCATGGTTGATGCGCAGCCTGAAGCCTGGCCTCACCCGGGCGAGCGTCGGCAGGATGCGAAATCCGAAACTGGTTCCGTACAGATCGAGATAGCCGATCGGATCGACGAATTCCCGGGAAAGGCCGATCTCTTCCTCGGCCTCGCGCAGCGCGGTGTCGAGCGGGCTGGCGTCGGTCGTATCGATCTTGCCGCCGGGGAAGGAAATTTGGCCGGCATGATCGTTGAGATGGGCTGAGCGCTGCGTTAACAGCACGGTCGGTTGCGGATGGTCCACCACCGGGATCAACACCGCGGCGGGGCGGACCGGCTGTTCGCGCGCGAGGATCTCCAGCATACGATCGGTGCCCTGATCGCCGCTTTTCGGAATGATATTGGGGTCGATCAGGCCCGGTGGAACGTCAAAGCGCAGCCGCGCGCGGCTGCGGTCGAAAAACTCCGCCGAGCTGATCGCCGCGGGATCCGTCTTCAGTATCGGCCCGTTCAAAGCGCGGCCCTCACCTGTTCCTCGTCCGCCATCGCAAAAAATTCGCCACCCGATGCCACCCCGAACCTTGGATGACCATCGACCACTCGCTCCTCGCCCATGTCAACCAGATCGTAGTAGAGCGCCCGGGTGACCTTGGCCCAAAGGTCGGCGCGGACGTGAAGATAGGGCG
>JAQGKJ010000193.1 GCA_028290165.1 Bradyrhizobium sp.
GCGGTGTAGTCGAAACCGTGCACGATGGTGGGTTTGACGATTTCGAAATAGGGCGAGATGTCGAAATCGCGCGGCATGTAGAGCGATGAATCGCGGATGTGCAGGATCTCGCGCCGGGCTTTTCGGCTAGAGGCGCGGGTGATCTTGGGCAATATCGGATAGCGCACGGCGTCGAACGCCTGCGCGATCAGCGCCGAGCAGATGATCTTGGTGGGATCGCCGGAGCCGAACGCGATCATCCGCCGCCGCCAGCGCTGCGGAATCGGCAAGGGGATCAGGTAGCGCATCAGATCGAGGATGTTCTTGGTATCGTAGCCGAAGCCGATCCGGTTGATGGCGTAGCGGCACACCGTGGTGCGGTCCTCGAACGACAGCCCGACCGGCCGGCACAGCCTAGTGTGGTAGGGAAGATATTTCGACAGCGGCGCCGACGTCACGCCTTCCCCGATATTGGCCTCGATCAGGACATGCGGCTCGCCGTCGGGCTCCGCCGCGCCGTCGATCGGGCCGACGAAAAGCGCCGCGTGCGACCAGGTGGACTGCGTGAGATATTTGATGATGCCGGAAACCCGGTTGTTGCCCTCGACCAGCAGCACATCGCCCTGATCGATGACGCCGCGCAAATGCTCGGGGTCGCTGGGTGTGAACGGCTCATAGCCCGGCACTTCCTTCTGAAGGTAGCCCGCGATCAGCTTGCCGACGGTATCGAGCACGAAGCCCATGATCTCTTCCCCCCCAGCGGCTTTCCTGACCGCTTTTCGCTTTCCTTATCATGGCCGAAAGCCGTTGCAATTTAGTTCATCCATGGGGCCGATCAATCATGATTGATTCACCATGACGGTTGCCGCCATCGCCGGGATGCGGCAAGTTCGCTAGATGTTCTTATGCTTTTCAAAGTTCCGGAAACCATGACATGACAATGACGCGCCGCGCCTTTCTCTCGGCGTCCGCGGCGATGGCGGTAACGCCGGTGCTTGCCGCCCGGGCCTGGGGGGTGCCGCTGCCGCGCGAGGCCGACCTTGTCGTGATCGGCGCGGGGGCTGCCGGCATCGCTGCGGCACGCCGCATCATGGCCGCGAACCGCCGGGTGATCGTGGTCGAGGCGGCAAGCCAGGTCGGCGGCCGCTGCCTGACCGATACCGCGACATTTGACGCGCCGTTCGATCGCGGCGCGCGTTGGATGCACAATCCCGACACCAACCCGATGATGAGGCTCGCGCGCAATGCGGGGCTCGATATCACGCCGGCGCCGCCCGGCCAGAAAATCCGCATCGGCCGCCGCAACGCACGCGCCGGCGAGACCGAGGAATTTCTGGCAGCGCTGGTGCGCGCCAACCGCGCCATCGACGACGCCTCGCGCGGCAAGGCCGACGTCTCCTGCGCCTCCGTGCTGCCGAAAGACCTCGGCGACTGGGCTGGCACCGCGGAATTCGTGCTCGGCGCCAACTTCGCCGGCAAAGACCTGAAAGACATCTCCGTGATCGACAAGGCCCGTGCGCAGGAACGCAATGCCGCGTTCGCCTGCCGCCAGGGCCTCGGCACGCTGGTCGGAAAGCTTGCCGAGCAGATCCCGATTACGCTGTCGACGCCCGCAAACCGCATCGCCTGGAGCGGACGCGACGTGACGGTGGAGACGCCGGCCGGCAAGATCGCCGCGCGTGCCGCCATTATCACGGTGTCGAGCAATGTGCTGAGCTCGGGCAATATCAAATTCACGCCCGATATCCCCAAGCGCCAGCTCGATGCGGCGGCCAGACTGAGCCTCGGCAGCTACGATCACATCATCCTGCAGCTGCCCGGCAATCCGCTGGGGATCGCCCGCGACGACGTCCTCATCGAGCAGAGCAATTCGATGCGCACCGCGATGCTGCTGGCCAATATGGGCGGATCATCGCTGTGCTCGATCGATGTCGCGGGCTCGTTCGGCCGCGATCTTTCGGCGCAAGGTGAGCCGGCCATGATCGCCTTTGGCATCGAGTGGCTGACAAAACTGTTCGGCAGCGAGGCAACCGCGGCCGTCAAGAAATCGAGCGCGACCCGCTGGAATGCCGCCCCGTTCGCGCTCGGCGCGATGTCGTCAGCCGCGCCCGGCGCACAGCCGTCGCGCAAAATCCTGACCGAGCCGATCGGCTGCATGTTCCTCGCGGGCGAGGCAACCCACGAAACGCTGTGGGGAACGGTTGACGGCGCCTGGGAAAGCGGCGAGCGCGCAGCCGAAGGCGCGCTGCGCAGGATCGGCGCGCTGAAGGATGAGCCGGTAGCGCCACCGCCTGCGCGCGCACCGAAGCAGCGGCGGCGCGGAGCACCGATCAATTGACGTCACCGCGACCGAAGGCGCTGATCTCGTGGTCGAGCGGCAAGGACAGCGCGTTCGCGCTGCATGAAATCCGGCGCATGAGCGAATTCGATGTGGTCGGCGCATTGACGACGGTGACCGAGACCTTCGATCGGGTGTCGATCCACGGCGTACGGCGGGAGATCCTGCAGGCGCAACTTGATGCGGCGGGATTGCCGCCGCGCA
>JAQGKJ010000211.1 GCA_028290165.1 Bradyrhizobium sp.
GCGCTGCTGTACTGCGGATTGACGCCGAATTGCGCATAAGCGAACGCGCGGGCCCAGCTCCTTCGACTCTCGACGATTGAAGTGCCGGTTCATCTCAGATCGCCGGGCGTGATGGTCCCTGTGCAAGCGCGCCAAGCCCGACAGATCTGATGGCGGCCGTAAGGCCGCATTGTGAGGCAACGGTGAGTGCAGCTATCCCCGATAGGGGATAGCGAATTCTGCCAAGGTGAGCCCGACCAGTCAATTGTTGGACCGACAGACAGCGAGAGCTGTAGAACTAAAGCATTTTCCCTACGATGTCTTATAGACTTTCGCGGACCTCGTTGAGCAGTTTCTCCCGGTCATGTCGGGCGGCCAATGCCTGTTCCATCGTAACCGGCGTGAAGCGCGCGGTCGCGTTCGGCTGTAATTGTCCGATCAGGTCCATGTCGGCGGAAATGATGGTGCCTATCATGAAGTAGCCGCCGCCCGAGACCGCGTCACGATGCAACATGATCGGCTCGGTCCCGCCCGGCACCTGGACGGATCCATAGGGATAGCAGGCGTCGACGATGTTGGAGGGGTCGGAGCCGGCCCCAAACGGCGCTTCCCGGGGCACGAAGGCCAGCGGTCGCCCGCCACGGAATCGGTAACCGATCCGATCAGCCTCCGGCGCCACTTTCCAAGTATCTTCGAAGAAGTACCGGCCCGCCAGTTCCGTAATGCGATGCCAATAAAGGCCGGGCATCATGCGCAATTCTGCGGAAGAACCGGATCCACGACGCAACCGCGCCGGGACGGTACGGTTCTCGGCGACCTCTCCGCTGGAGCCCAGAGGCAATTCGTCACCCGCGGCGAGCTTGCGGCCCTGATATCCGCCGAGGGCGCCAAGCGCATAGGTCGAGCGCGAACCGAGAACGACCGGGACATCGACCCCGCCCGAAATTGCGATATAGGCGCGCGCTCCGGCCTTCAGATAGTCAAATGCCAGAATCTGGCCCTTCCTGACCTTGAAGGAAGTCCAGGTTGCGCGCGACTGCCCGTCCACCTTCGGCGGCAATTCCGCGCCAGTGACCGCGACTGTCGCATCGGACGTGAACTCCAGCTCGGGACCCAGGAAAGTCGCTTCGAGAGCAGCGGCGTCTTGCTTGTTGCCGACGAGCCAATTGGCGGCGCATAGCGCGAACCGGTCCATGCCACCCGAGATCGGAATGCCGATATGATAATATCCGGGTCGGCCAAGGTCCTGCACCGTGGTCGAAAGACCGGGTTTGACGACTTTAATGGCCATAGAGCGCCCCCGTCAGCTTGGCGTTGGTTCCGTCGATGTCGGTCTGGAATTCGTCCAGTGAAAAGGTGACGTTAGTTATCCGCGGTGTAAATTTTCCAGCCTCGACGTCTGCGACGGTCTGATCGTATTCGGCGCGATCAATCGGCCGCCACTTCACGATGTCGCCCGGGTTGAACAGGCACATGAAGTCTTTGAGATACTTGATCTCTTGATTGGGATCGTAGATCGGCATCGGCGTGATGCCGAACATCTGATAGCCGCCGGCGCCTCGCACGGAATAGATACAGCCGAAACACCCGCCGTGCCCGACGGTCAGCTTGGGCGTATCCGTGCGTGGCCGTAGATATTTCGGCGACTGGATCTGTCGTTGACGTTCGACCATCTGATAGAGGAAAGGCAGACCCGCCACGAACCCAACCATCGATACAAACCAAGGGGCGCCCGAATGCGCCTTCACAAAACCATCAACGCCGTCGAGGTGATTGATTTTGGCAGTGTATTCGACGTCGGTCATGTCCGGCGCCTGATGGCGATCGCGAAAACGCATCAGCGTTTCGTGCGTCCAGGGATCGTTGTACAGGACGGGGATCTCGATAATGCGCGTCTTGAGCGAGGAATGCCCGCCAGTTGCGGCGGCTTCGATCGATTTCAACTCGCGCAAGAGATCGTCGGGCTTGATGACGTCGGGATCGAACTTGATCTGGAACGAGGCGTTAGCCGGACATATCTCGGTAACGCCACGTATTTGAGCGCTACGCACCGCCTTCGTTACCGACAAGCTCTTGAAGAAGGCTTCCAGCGACATCGCCTCGTCGCACTCAACGAAGATATGCTCATCGCCTCCAAACGAATAGCGGCTGTTCATCGGTTGCTTTGCTCCATCATGGCGTCTTGCGGCCCCGTCGTCGTCACGAGCCATTGCTCCAACCACCGCGTGTGAAATGCTCCCGCACGGATCTCGGGTGCTTCCACGAGGCGCTGAAGCAAGGGCGTCGTCGTAGTGACGCCGCCGATTTTTAATTCGCCGAGCGCGCGGCCCAGGCGACACAGCGCCATTTCGCGCGACGTATCCCAAACGATCAGCTTGCCGAGCAGAGAATCGTAGAAAGGCGACACCGCATAGCCGGCATAAAGCAGCGTGTCGAAACGCGTGCCCATGCCGCCGGGAACCTGCAGCGCGGTCACCTTACCGGGCGACGGGAGAAAATCGCGCGAGCCGTCCTCCGCATTGATGCGAACCTCGATCGCGTGCCCACTCAAGCGCACGTCACTCTGCTGGTAACTTAACGGTTCGCCGCCGGCGATACGGATCATCTCGCGCACGAGATCGATCCAGGTTATAATCTCCGTCACGGGATGCTCGACCTGGATGCGGGTATTCATCTCAATGAAATAGAAGCTTCGGCTTTCCTCGTCATAGAGATATTCGAGCGTTCCGGCGCCTCGGTAGCTCACAGACCTGGCAAGGGCGACGGCCGAGGCGCAGAGCGCTTCTCGCACCTCGAGCGAAAGCACCGCGGCGGGCGCCTCTTCCCAAACCTTTTGCCTACGCCGCTGCAGTGAGCATTCCCGCTCAAAGCAGTGAATCGCGTTCACGCCGTCGCCGAGAATTTGCACTTCAATATGGCGAGCGTTGCCAATGAATTTTTCCAGATAGAGCCCGGCATCGCCGAAGGCTGCCTTGGCCTCGGCGGCAGCCTTATCGAGCGCCGCGCCAAGCGCTTCGACGTTTTCCGCGATGCGGATGCCGCGTCCGCCGCCGCCCGCCGAAGCCTTGATCATGACGGGAAAACCGATTTTCTCCGCGAGCTTCAGCGCTTCATCAAGATCTGCGACACGGCCTTCGGAACCGGGCACGACGGGCACGCCCGCCCTTTGCGCCGCACCGCGAGCCGCAGCCTTGTCGCCCATGGTTCGGATCGTCTCGCCTTTCGGACCGACGAAAATCAACCCCGCCGCCTCTACCGCGTCCGCGAAGACCGGATTCTCCGAGAGAAAGCCATAGCCCGGATGAATTGCGTCCGCGCCGGTCGCCCTGGCTGCGGCAAGAACGGCTTCGATGTTGAGATAGGATTTCGCCGCCTGGAACGGACCGATATTGATCGCTTCGTCCGCCATGTGAACCGCCAGCGAGTTGGTATCAGCGGCGCTGTGAACCTGAATGGTCTTAATCCCAAGCTCCCGCGCCGCGCGCTGAATGCGTATGGCAATCTCCCCGCGATTTGCGATCAGCAATCGTGAGATGGTCATGCCTATTCGATCTCGAGCAACGACTGACCCGCCATAATGGGCTCCTCATCGCCGACGATAAAGCGAAGGATCTTGCCGCTCGCTTCAGCGTGGACTTCGATGAACGACTTCATCACTTCAATCAATCCGACGACGTCGCCGACCGCGACGATGTCGCCCTCGGATTTGTAAGCCGGCTTGTCAGGAGCCGGCTTGCGATAAAACACTCCCGGCAAGGGAGCGAGAAGCTCTTTGGGCATGGCAACCTTTCAGGCTTGAGATCTATTGGCTTGACGCGGGACGGCACCGCGCACAGCCGACGCGATCGCGACGGCGTTGGGTGTGTCTGAATGCACGCAGATCGTCTCGGCGCCTACGCGAACGTCGCGGCCGCCGACGGTCGTGACTTTGCCTTCCGAGATGGCGCGCAGGCATTTGGCTGCGGCGGCGGCAGGATCTTTCGCCTCGTGCTCTCGC
>JAQGKJ010000274.1 GCA_028290165.1 Bradyrhizobium sp.
TGCGCCGGATCATGCGACGCGCGATGCGCCATGCGCAATTGCTCGGCGCCAAGGACCCGCTGATGCATCGCCTGGTCTGGGCGCTGGTGCGCGAGATGGGCCAGGCCTATCCCGAACTGGTGCGCGCGGAAAACCTGATCGAGGAAACCTTGCGGCTGGAAGAGACGCGGTTCCGCAAGACGCTGGAGCGCGGCTTGACGATCCTCGATGAGAAAAGCAGTTCGCTGAAGAAGGGAGACATGTTCGACGGTGACACGGCGTTCACGCTGTACGACACCTATGGCTTTCCGCTCGACCTCACCCAGGATGCACTGCGCAACCGCGGCATCGGCGTCGACATCGCGTCCTTCACCGATGCGATGGAGCGCCAGCGGGCCAAAGCGCGCGCGGCATGGGCGGGAAGTGGCGATACCGCAAGCGAGAATATCTGGTTTCCGCTGCGCGAAAAGCTCGGCGCCACCGAATTCCTGGGCTACGAGACAGAAACCGCCGAGGGTGTGGTCGGTGCACTGGTGAAGGACGGCACGGAGGTCGAAAGCCTCAAGGCCGGCGAAACCGGCGCGATCGTTCTGAACCAGACGCCGTTTTATGCGGAGTCGGGCGGCCAGGTCGGCGACACCGGCTTGTTGAGCGGCGAGGGCGTGCGGTTCCGCGTTACCGACACCCAGAAGAAGGCCGGCGATCTCTTCGTCCATCTCGGCACCGTCGAGCAGGGTACCCTGAAGCCGGGCACGGCGCTGTTGCTGGAAGTCGATCATTCAAGGCGCGCCTCGATCCGCGCCAATCACTCGGCGACGCACCTCCTGCACGAGGCGCTGCGCCAGGTGCTTGGCGATCACATCGCGCAGCGCGGCTCGCTGGTGGCGCCGGATCGCTTACGCTTCGACTTCGTGCATCCGAAGCCGATCACGCCGGACGAGTTGAGCCGGATTGAGGATATCGCCAACGACGTGGTGCTGGAGAATGACGAGGTCACGACGCGGCTGATGGCGGTCGACGACGCCCGCGATGCCGGTGCGCGCGCGCTGTTCGGCGAAAAATACGGCGACGAGGTGCGCGTGGTCTCGATGGGCAGGACCGCGCGCGAGCACGGTGAGAACGCGCTCGGCTGGTCGGTGGAATTGTGCGGCGGCACCCATGTGCGCCGGACCGGCGATATCGGCCTCATTTCGGTGACCGGAGAAAGCGCGGTCGCCTCGGGCGTGCGCCGCATCGAGGCGCTGACGGGGCACCATGCGCGAAAACACGTTAACGACACCATGGCGCTCGCCAAGACGGCGGCGGCCGAGCTGCGCACCACGCTCCAGGACATGCCCGCGCGCGTCGCTTCGCTGATGGAAGAGCGCAAGCGGCTGGAGCGCGAACTGTCGGAGGCGCGCAAGAAGCTCGCGATGGGCGGCGGCGCTTCGGCTTCGAACGGCTCGGCGGCGGCCGCCGGCATCCGCGAAGTCGGCGACGTCAAGCTGATGGCGCGTTCGGTCGAGGGCATCGAGATGAAAGATCTCAAGGGTCTTGCCGATGACGGGAAAAAACAACTCGGCTCCGGCGTAGTCGCCATTGTCGGCGTCACCGGCGACGGCAAGGCCGGCGTGGTCGTCGGCGTCACGCCCGATCTGACCGCGCGTTTCAACGCGGTCGATCTGGCGCGCGTCGCCTCGGTCGTGCTCGGCGGCAAGGGCGGTGGCGGGCGGCCCGACATGGCGCAGGCCGGTGGTCCCGACGGCACCAAGGCCGGCGCTGCGCTCTCGGCGATCGAAAAAGCAATGGCGGACTGAATGCATCCGCACGCACCGTCGATGCTTATGGGATCGATGGTGCTTAAGTCGCGCAAATAGCGCGGCTTCTGGATGCTTGGATGGCTTCGGCTATTTCTGATCCAGAAACGGCGCGACGACTTCGCGCGTCTCTTTGCTCGGTACCACCGGCACGATCTCGAAGGTCATGCCGAGCCCCTGACAGTTCAGGATCCATTCCTGCAAGAGCCGCGCATCGTCGCATTCCATCAGCTGGAAGCAGCGGTCGAAATTGGGCTCGATCCAGCTGCCGACATAGTTGAGCCCTTCGGGAAATTTGATCCCGGAATCGCGCACGCGCCTGTAGACCGGGATCGGGTCGCGGTCTTTGAAACGCTCGATCACCATGAAGAGCATGGGTAGCCTCCGTCGATCAGCGTCGTACAGCGCTCGCGACGCTCAACCCTTGCGCAGGAACACGTAGTCCGCAGAGTAGGGTGCGCTGCGGAAGGTGCCGGCCTTGTCGCAGGCTCCCTCAAGCTTGCCCCCTTGGGTATTGATCCGCTGCACGGTCGTGACGTCTGAGAGGACGCCACTGCCGCGCCGGGAAACCACATCGAGTTTTAGCCAGGCAATATCGCCCGGGGCCGCGCCGGGGGCGGAGCCTGCGACCTTGCCGACCACGGCGCTGCCATCGCTGTGCTCCCAGTTCGGTCCGGCGTAGTGACGGCCGACGGTTTTGTCGTCGAGCAATAGCGTTGCGATCGGTTCGCGGAATGCCCAGGCCGGTTTGCCGTCGCTGCCGACCTTGCATTCATAGACCTGCGCGCCTTCGGCGTGAACCGAGAGCACGGCGGCTTCTCCCGGCGCCGCAATGGCGCCGGGAAGAGGGGTTTCCGCGGCAGGTGCGCTTGCGAGCGAGCCCATTAGCAGAAGTAGCGAGAGAGAGGTCTTCCCACGAAACGGCATGGTCGCACTCCCCTGTTGAGCGAGAATAGCCAATTCCCGTCTGTCGCTTACGCCGCCATCGCCTTGGTCAGGTTTTCCGCGACCTTGTCGAGGAAGCCGGTGGTGGAGAGCCAGCGCTGGTCGGCGCCGACCAGAAGCGCCAGATCCTTGGTCATGAAGCCGGCTTCGACGGTATCAACGGAGACCTTCTCAAGGGTGAGAGCGAATTTTGCCAGCGCTTCGTTGTTGTCGAGCTTGGCGCGATGCGACAGCCCGCGGGTCCAGGCGAAGATCGAGGCGATCGAGTTGGTCGAGGTCTCCTTGCCCTTCTGGTGCTCGCGGTAATGCCGCGTCACGGTGCCGTGGGCGGCCTCGGCTTCCACCGTCTTGCCGTCGGGGGTCATCAGGACCGAGGTCATCAGGCCGAGCGAGCCGTAGCCTTGCGCGATAGTGTCGGACTGCACGTCGCCGTCGTAGTTCTTGCAGGCCCAGACGTAGCCACCCGACCACTTCATCGCCGCCGCAACCATGTCGTCGATCAGCCGATGTTCGTAAGTGATCTTCTTCTCGTCGAATTTGGCCTTGAATTCCTTGTCGAAAATCTCCTGGAAGATGTCCTTGAAGCGTCCGTCATAGACCTTGAGAATGGTGTTCTTGGTCGAGAGATAGACCGAATAGTTCTTGGACAGGCCCATGTTGAGGGAGGCGCGGGCGAAATCGGCGATGGAATCGTCGAGATTGTACATGGCGAGCGCCACCCCGGCGCTGGGGGACGTGTAGACCTCCCGCTCGATCACCTTGCCGTCCTCGCCGAAGAATTTCATCGTCAGCACGCCCTTGCCGGGATACTTGAAGTCGGTGGCGCGATACTGGTCGCCGAAGGCGTGGCGGCCGATGATGATCGGCTTGGTCCAGCCCGGCACCAGCCGCGGCACGTTCCTGCAGATGATGGGTTCGCGGAACACCACGCCGCCGAGGATGTTGCGGATGGTGCCGTTGGGCGATTTCCACTTTTCCTTGAGCCCGATTTCCTTCACCCGGGCCTCGTCCGGGGTGATGGTGGCGCATTTGACACCGACGCCGACCTTCTTGATGGCGTTGGCGGCGTCCACCGTAACCTGATCGTTGGTCTTGTCGCGGTATTCCATCCCGAGGTCGAAATACATCAGGTTGATATCGAGGA
>JAQGKJ010000328.1 GCA_028290165.1 Bradyrhizobium sp.
CGCTTGGCTGGCGTCGAACCGGGATCGGCTCCGGATTAGGCGATGCGACTCTGAACCCGTTGATCTGTCTTTCGTTTGACACCCAACCTGCACAATCCGGTGAATTCCTTTTGCGACGCAACATGAACCGAGGGGAGTTATTACAAAAAATTTCACTGGCGAACTTTTCATTCCTGATTAGTTTACATGTGAGGGCGGACTTCGTCCGGCTTACAACAAGGAGAGCCAAAATGGCCTGGAAAACCCCAAAGATCGTCGAAGTGCCGGTCGGCATGGAGATCAACATGTATGCGTGCGCCGCCCGCAAATAAGCTAAGCGGCTGCGACAGCATCACGTTTTGACTTGAGGTGGGCCTCCGGGCATGGCGCGTTCCTGATCGAGGAATGGCGCTCATACCGGTGTCCACCTTCGAGGCGTTCCAGATATCAAGGGTTTGGAGTCTCCAGGAGACCGATCATGCTTCGCGTCGTCGTGCTGGGCGCCGCGGCGGGTGGCGGTGTTCCGCAATGGAATTGCGGATGTCCGGTTTGCCTGCAAGCGCGAAGTGATCCCGGACTCCGGAGCACCCAGGCTTCGATTGCGATCAGCGCCGATGGCGATCACTGGTTTCTGATCAATGCGTCTCCCGATCTGCGCCAGCAACTGATCGCGACACCGCAGCTTCAGCCCGCCGCCGGAAAGCTTCGTCACAGTCCGATCTCCGGCGTGATCCTGACCAATGGCGAGGTCGATGCGGTCGCAGGCCTGTTGTCGATGCGCGAAGGCTCGCCATTCACGATCTACGCTCACGCAAAAGTGCTTTCGATCCTCAAGGCCAACAGCATCTTCGACGTGCTGAACGAGAAGAATGTGCAGCGCCAGGCAATCGAACTGGACCAGGCGTTCGAGCCGGCATTGCCCGATGGCGCATCGTCCGGCATCGAGATCCTGCCGTTCGCCGTGGCCGGCAAAAGCGCGTGGTATCTGGAAGGCAAAGTGCATCCGGGCGGCGACGATGGCGCGGGCGATACGCTCGGACTTCGGATTCGGGACAAGGCGACGGGCAAGCATTTCTATTTTCTCGCCGCCTGCGCCGATGTCACCGACGATCTGAAGACCCGGCTTGCCGGCGCGCCGCTGGTCTTCTTCGATGGCACGGTGTGGCGCGACGACGAGTTGATCCTGGCCGGCCTCGGCAACAAGACCGGGCAAGGCATGGGACATATTTCAATGTCAGGCGATACCGGCGCGATCAAAACCCTGGCCGGCCTCGATATCGGCAGAAAGGTATTTCTGCATATCAACAATTCCAACCCGGCGCTGCTGCCGGCCTCGCCCGAGCGCAAGATGGCTGAGCGCGCGGGCTGGCAAATTCCCGCCGATGGAACGGAGATTACGCTTTGAACGCCGTGACCTTGAACGAGGCGACACTGAACGGGATGACATCCTTCTCGCTCGGCGGCAACACGCCGCTGAACAGCGCCGAAGAACTGGAAGCGACGCTCCGCCAGATCGGGGCTGTGCGCTATCACAATCTGCATCCGTTTCACCGGCTGCTGCACGGCGGCAAGCTGAACAAGGGTCAGGTGCAGGCCTGGGCGCTGAACCGCTATTATTACCAGAGCACGATCCCGATCAAGGATGCGGTGGTGATCTCGCGCTTCCGCGACCGCGGCATCCGGCTGGAATGGCGGCACCGGATCGAAGACCATGACGGCGATCTCGGCACCGAAGGCGGCATCGAGCGCTGGCTGAAGCTGACCGAAGGGCTGGGGCTCGACAGCGCTTACGTGGAATCCGCCGAAGGCATCCTTCCGGCGACGCGCTTTGCGGTCGATGCCTACGTGCATTTTGTCCGCGACAAGACGCCTTTGGAAGCGATCGCCTCCTCGCTGACCGAACTGTTCGCGCCCAACCTGCATGAGGAACGCATCTCGGGAATGCTGGCGCATTACGATTTCGTCAATCCCGATATCATGAGCTATTTCAGCAGGCGCATGCAGCAGGCGCCGCGCGACGCCCATTTTGCCCTTGATTACGTCAAGGCCCACGCGAAAACGCCCGCGAAGCGTGAAGCGGTCTGTAATGCGCTGCTGTTCAAGACCAATGTGCTTTGGGTCCAGCTCGATGCGCTGTATCATGCCTATGTCGACGGCCATGTGCCGCCGGGCGCGTTCGTGCCCAAAGCCAACTAGAGGCGAACCGATGGCAGGCAGCCGCAACATCCGTGTCAGCGAGGCAAGCCGACCGGTCCTGCCGCGCCACGCCAGGCTGAAGTTCGACGAGACCCGGCAGGTCTGGGTCATTCTGGCGCCGGAGCGGGTGCTGGCGCCGGACGAGATCGCGGTGGAAGTGCTGCAGCTCTGCGACGGCATCCGGAGCGTGGAAGCGATGATCGATCAGCTCGCCGCAAAATACACCGCCGAACGCGAGGCGATTGCGACTGACGTCATTGCCATGCTGCAGGACCTCGCCGACAAGGGATTTTTGACGGAAGCGCGGGAGAAGACGTCGTGAGTCCGACGCTAACCGATGCCAATGTTGCGGCCAGCGATCCCTCGGACGGGCTCGCGGTGCTGGAAAGCCGCGGCTCGACGGCCGAGACGTTTGGCATTCCACTCGCGGTGCTCGCCGAGCTGACGCATCGCTGCCCGCTGCAATGCCCCTATTGTTCCAATCCGGTCGAGTTGGAGCGCGGCAGCAGCGAACTAACGACCGAGGAATGGAAAAAGGTCCTCTCTGAGCTGGCCGAGATCGGCGTGCTGCAAATCCATTTCTCCGGTGGCGAACCGACCGCGCGCAAGGATCTGGTCGAGCTGGTGCAGCACGCCAGCGATGTCGGGCTGTATTCCAATCTCATCACCTCGGCGGTGTTGCTGACTCGCGAAAAACTTTCGGCGCTGGCCGATGCCGGGCTCTGCCATGTGCAGATCAGTTTTCAGGGCAACGAGCCCGTCGTCGCCGACCGGGTTGCCGGTTTTAGAAACGCGCACGCCAAGAAGATCGAGGTCGCGAAATGGACCCGCGAACTGGATTTGCCGCTGACGGTCAATGCCGTCATGCATCGGCAGAACCTGTTCCAGTTGCCAGACATCATCCAGATGGCGGTCGACCTCGACGCCGACCGGCTGGAAGTCGCCAACGTGCAGTATTACGGCTGGGCACTGAAGAACCGCGCGGCGCTGATGCCGACCCTGGAACAGATCGAGGAGACCAGCTGCATCGTCGAGGAGGCCCAGGCACGGCTGAAAGGCATTTTGGCGATCGACTATGTGGTGCCGGATTATTACGCGCTGCGACCGAAGAAATGCATGGGCGGCTGGGGCCGGCAGTTCTTCAACATCTCACCGGCGGGAAAGATACTGCCCTGCCACGCCGCCGAATCCATCACCGGGCTCGA
>JAQGKJ010000336.1 GCA_028290165.1 Bradyrhizobium sp.
TCATAGGCCCAGGTGCCACGCCATTTGTCCTGGTCGTAATAGCTCTGCTCGCGGCACCAGCGCACCCGCACGGTGCCGAGCACGAGGCGACCGAAACGGCCAGCCTCCAGCGCCTCGCGCGCCTTGACCACCGGCACGTTGAATCTGTTTTGCTTGACGACGAACAGCTTGACGCCGGCCTGGTCGCAGGCGCGGATCATCGCATCCGCATCCTCCAGCCGCAGCGCCATCGGCTTCTCGACAATCACGTGCTTGCCGGCTTTCGCCACCGCAACGGCATGGCGCGGATGCATGCCGCTGGGGGTGAGCACGGAAACCGCGTCAATGTCTTTTCGGCCGAGAAGTTCATCCAGGTGGTAGTGCGCGGGTACGCCAAAACGCGAGGCCACAGCGTCGGCCCGCTCGCGCACCTCGTCGCAGACCGCAACCAGTTTGGCCCCGGCGATATGGCCGCCGCCAAGCAGATCCGCATGGCGTTTCGCGATCCGTCCACATCCCAACAGGCCAAACCTGATCACTCGCCCACCTATCTGCCCGAAAGACACACGACATCCCCCGCGCACGACCTAGCTGATATCGCTCTCCAACCCAACTATTTTATCGAAAAGCAACTCCGGCGATTAAAATAGCGGGCTTGCGTGGCGGCTTGCATCGGTTCGGCTCTTCGAAAAAACTATATCGATCAATCAGTTAGCGATTTGACACGGCGTCATTCGATCTGCCATAGGTCGTCGCCAGCACCGACTTGCCAAAAGGTGCGATCGGACACGCCGTTGGCACCAAACCTTAGATTGCCGCCGGCCATGCCCTCATGATTGCCTTAGATCCGCACCGCGTTGTCCTGGTCCTGGCCGTTCCAGCCGCGGCTGCGCTGATATGCGCGGGCCTGATCATGGTGCTCCGCCCGTTGTTGCAGCGCTATGCGCTGGCGCGGCCGAATGCGCGGTCGTCGCACGTTGCGCCGACGCCGCAGGGCGGTGGGATCGCCGTAACGATCGCGACTGCCATCGCGGCGGCACTGGCGGGGTTGCTCGGGATACAATACGCGGACCAAGCGATCACGACCGTCATGGCTGCTGCGCTCTGCCTTGCGGCGGTCGGTATCATCGACGATCTCCGGCCGATCCCGGTCGTCCCGCGCCTCGTGCTGCAGTTGGCTGCGGTGACACTTCTGTTCACAGCCCTTCCATCGCACTTGCGAATTCTCGAAATACTCCCGATCGCGCTGGAGCGCGTATTGCTGATTCTGGCATTGCTCTGGTTCATCAACCTCGTGAACTTCATGGACGGCCTTGACTGGATGACGATCGCGGAAATGCTTCCGATGACCGTCACGCTCGCGGCCCTGGCGCTGTTGGGCGAAGCGCCGTCGGAGATTTTGCCGATAGCAC
This sequence comes from Bradyrhizobium sp., assembly GCA_028290165.1. Next base: position 1,392 of record JAQGKJ010000336.1, read on the forward strand.
TGGCGCTTGCCGGCGCATTGCTCGGCTTTGCACCTTTCAACCGGCCCGTGGCCCGATTGTTTCTGGGTGACGTCGGCAGCCTGCCGATTGGCCTCCTCACCGGCTGGTGCCTGCTCGAACTGGCATCGCACCAGCACCTTGCCGCAGCGCTGCTGCTGCCGCTCTACTATCTCGCCGATGCGACGATTACCTTGTTCAGGCGGCTCGCAATGCGCGAGCGATTCTGGGACGCTCATCGTTCGCATTTCTATCAGCGAGCAACCAATAACGGGTTTAGCGTCCGACAGGTCGTGACCGACGTGTTCCTGCTCAATCTGCTTTTGATCGTATTGACGCTGGCCTCGATCGCCATCGCATCGTCGGCTGTCGATGTGATCGTGCTGGTTGTTGGCGCCTTCGCCGTTATGGTTGTGCTTGTTCGATTTTCGCGGCCGCGGATTGGCTAGGCGGAGCTGCACCGGCCGCAAATTCCGGCACGGCATCTTTCAGGACCTCCCTGATCGACACGCGATCATCCTGCGCCACCGCCTGCTCCAGCGCCGCAATCCACTTCTGTAGCGCCTGCATCGGCGGCTCGTTGGGCTTCGCCGCCATGATGCCGGCAATCCCGATCTCGACGGTCGGCTCCTCGCTCGCAAACAATATTTCATTCAGCCGTTCTCCCGGCCGCATTCCGCTGAAAACGATATCGATATCGTGGCCCGGCTGCAGGCCGGATAGTCGGATCATCCGCTCGGCGAGATCGACGATCCTGACCGGCTGCCCCATGTTGAGCACGTAGACCGAAACGTCGGCACGCGCCGGCGCCAGCGCGTGGGTGGCGGCGGTGAGCACGAGATCGCACGCTTCGCGAATGGTCATGAAATATCTGACCATGTCGGGATGGGTGACCGTCACCGGCCCACCGGCCTCGATTTGCGCCTTGAATTTCGGCACCACCGATCCGTTCGATGCCAGCACATTGCCAAACCGTACCGAAATCAGGCGCATTCGCGGCTTGCCATCCGGCCGAGAGGCCCGATCGTGATCGAGCGCCTGGCAATACATTTCCGCGAACCGCTTGGTCAGGCCCAGCATCGAGACCGGCTCGATCGCCTTGTCGGTCGAGATCATCACCATGGCCGCGGCGCCCGAGGCGACCGCCGCATCGGCGACATTGATCGATCCGAAAATGTTGGTCTTGACCCCTTCGCTCCAGTCACGTTCCAGAATGGGCACATGCTTGAGCGCGGCCGCGTGAAATACGATGTCCGGCTTGAACTCGTTCATCAGCCTGAAGATTCGATCCCGATCGCGGATATCGGCGACGCGCCCCTCGATCACGACTTCGGTGTTCTGCGCCGCGAGCGATTCGACAATGGCATAGAGCGCCGGCTCCGAATTCTCGATCACCAGCAATCGCGCAGCACCGAATGTTACGACACGGTCGCAGATCTCCGACCCGATCGATCCACCTCCGCCGGTAACGATGACCGCCTTGTTTTTCACCAAGGCTTGCAGACGCGAATAGTCGATGTTTTCGCTGGGGCGCAGCA
>JAQGKJ010000339.1 GCA_028290165.1 Bradyrhizobium sp.
CTGCGGGCCTGTCTCACCGAATCGAGGCGCGCGACCGTCGCCTTTTCGCGTTGGTTACTGGCGGTACTGAGCGCAAAGTAGGCGATGGTGGCATCCAGGCCCTGTTCCAGACTGACGCTAGGCCTCCAGCCGAGAGCGGCCGTCGCTTTGCGGATGGCCGGCTTGCGGCGCTGCGGATCGTCCTGTGGCAGCGACCTATGATCCAGTTCAGAAGCCGAATGCGATTGTGCAATAACCTTAAGCGCAATCTCCTCGATCGTGAGTTCCTCCGGATTACCGAGATTACAAGGCCCGGTGAAATCGGGACGAGCTTCCATCAACAATTCAAGTCCACTGACAAGATCGTCGATGAAACAAAAGCTACGGGTCTGGCGACCGGTACCGTAGATCGTGATCGGAGCTCCACGCAGTGCTTGAACGATGAAGTTCGAAACCACGCGGCCGTCATTCTCCAGCATCCGCGGGCCATAGGTGTTGAAGATCCGCGCGACCTTGATCTGCACGCCATAGCGACGGTGGTAGTCGAAGAAGAGGGTTTCAGCGGCCCGTTTACCTTCGTCATAGCAGGCACGGGGTCCGATCGGATTGACGTGGCCGGCATAATCTTCCGGCTGCGGGTGAACCTCGGGATCGCCGTACACTTCACTGGTCGATGCCTGCAGAACGCGACACGATTTGAGTTTTGCCAGTTCGAGCACATTCGCTGCGCCGATTACGCAGGTCTTCATGGTTCCAATCGGATCGCGCTGATAGTGCCGCGGGGACGCCGGACAAGCGAGGTTATAGATCCGGTCGACGTCGCCCGCGATACTGAGCGGTTTGCGTACATCGTGATGCACGAACGAAAACTTCGGATGATTGAGCAACGGGCGGATGTTGCGCATCGATCCGGTGAACAGATTGTCCACGCAGATCACGGCATCGCCTTGCTGAACCAATTGATCGCAGAGATGCGACCCTATAAAGCCTGCTCCGCCGGTTATAACGGTTCGACAGTCGCGACGAAGAGTTTTTCGTTGACCAACTCGCACATCATTTCCGATCTTCATTTCACCTCCTCCAGCTCTACGGATTTCTTGGCAGCACCCTTTATGGGCCTCCTCTGCACCAACGCCTCTTCGTAATAGCACTCCAGTTGCTGCGCGCGATGATCGGGCGTGTGCTCTCTTTGCAGCCGCGCCTTCGCATTCGCAGCGATGCCGAGGCGGCGATCCTCTGGCAGTTCTTCCAGTATCTTAATGACGTCGCGTGGCCCTGACGCGATCAGAATCTCCTTGCCGGGGATAAAGACCGTCTCCATTCCCAGCCAGTCGTCCGAGATCACCGGCGTGCCGCAGGCCGCCGCCTCGAACAACCGTACACTGGGCGAGAAGCCCAGCGACTTCATATCGGCACGGGTGACGTTCAGTGCATAAAGCTGCGAACCGTAGAACTGGGGGTGCTCGTTCGGCGGTAAATGCGCAATGTGCGCGACATTGTCCGGCCAATCGACGGTGTGAGGGTATTTGGAGCCAGCCACTACGAAAGAATGGTCCTGCAGCAGCTGCGCTGGTTCCACCAGCAGCCGCTCAAGTGCCGGCTGTCGGTCCTCGCTGTAAGTACCGAGGTATCCGAGAGACCATTTTGGCGAGGCCGACGCCAGATGTTTGTTCATATTGGCGCTGCAATACAGGGCACGCGCCAAAGGGCTGCCATAGAGATCCTGGATGATGCCGAGCGCAGGCCCGCCGGAGAAGGAAAGATACATATCAAAGCGCGGTATCAAATGCGGTGAGATATATTCGATCTGGTTTGTCTCCAGTCCTGCAAGCGTGACAGGCGTATCAATATCGTAGAATGCGGTGACGCCGCTTGCCAGCCCAGTAAGCCATTCGCCGATTGCGATGCCGTCCGGAACATATGAGCCGAGGATAATCAGGTCGGCGTCACGAACACGCTCTGCGTGTCGGCGCGCCAGCTCCGGCAAAGACCCGTAAAGTTCAATACGGCAATACTCCGCGTTTTGCAGGTCGCGGTGTCCGCGGTACCATGGCAGGTCCCGCTCGAGAAAGCTGACCGTGTGACCGCGCCTCGACAGCGCCTTGGCAAGCGCACGATAAGTCGTGGCATGTCCGTTACCCCACGATGACGTGATCGAAAGCCCAATGAATACAATTTTCAGATTCATCCGATAGCCTCTACTCGTTGCGACGTTCCTTCGAGCATTTCGTGCACCTCAAATGCTCGCTGGGTGTAGGTATGATGGGCCAGGATGCGCTTTCGTGCCCGCCTGGCGATTTCTCGGGCGCGGGACGGAGACAGCTCTTCAAGTTGGCTTGCGACCTCCCCGCCATTCGCCGCGACCAGAACTTCGCGGCCCGGCTCGAGGAAGAGGTCAATGCCTTTCCAATCATCGGTGATCAGACAGGCACCGGCTCCCACGGCCTCGAACACGCGGGTTGGCGGCGAAAATCCGTATCGCGCCATGCTTTCCCGATTGACGTTCAACGTAGCCAAGCTCGAACAGAAGAATGCATTATGGAGATTTGTCCCGACATGGCCGACACGCTTCACGTTGGTCGGAAGTTCCATGGAATCCCAGCCTGAACCGCCAAGCAGGAAGCGCTTCGATGGTAGCTGTCTCGCAGCTTCAAGAAAAAATGCCTCCACGCGCGCTTCGCGATCTGGCAAGCGATTGGCCAAGAACCCAAGCTCCGATGCGAATTCGTTCGCAGGCTGGACCGGGAAATGATGATCGGGATCGAGAGCATTATAGACTGGCGTGCAATCGCGGGCGCCGAAGCCGCGATAGGCCTTCACGACGGGATCACCGCCGCCATAGGTAAGCACCATATCGTAGCGCGGAATGACCCTTCGCAGATGATGATCGGGATCGGCCGCCATCTGATCCAGGGTAGCGGGAGCATCGACGTCCCAATAGATCCGTCGTGCTCGCGATGGAATATCAGCGATCGCGATTTCGAGTTCCCGGTCGAACACGCCGACACCGCTGGCTTTGACCAGCAGATCCGCCGAGCGGGCGGCGGACTCGAGCGCATGCCGCCAGCCATCCGTCGTCGTCGGATAAACGGTCACTCTCGCCCAGAAGGGATCGGGAATATCGCGATGGCTCTGCCGTTCAAAGGCATCTGGCTCGAAGAACGCAATCTCGTGTCCGAGTGCAGCGAGGGCCTTCAGAATGCCGCGGTAGTAGGTGGCGGCCCCGTTCCAATAAGACGATATCAAGCTGGAGCCGAAGAAGCAGATTTTCATGATGCCATCCGTCCTTGCTGTTCGTGGATGTTTCGTGTCGGTTCGGACCCGCTGATGCTCTCGACGATCGCGAGCAGTTCTTGCACGCGATGCCTGCAGGTATGACGCGCCAATACAGTGCGAAGCCCCGTCCGCGAGAGCGACTCCGCAAGCTCAGCATCACACAGCAAGGCCGAGAGCGCCGATGTCATGGTCTCGCCGCTGCTCACGCTGAGATAACAACCCGAAGGAAACAGCTGTTCCTCATCGATCCATGGAGCCGAAACCAATGGTATACCGCAGGCCAAAGCTTCGAATATGCGGATCGTAGGAATACCGGGCAATTGCCGGGCATAAGGCCCGCGCGGCACATGCACGGTCGCTCGCGCCTGCGCAAAAGCGAGCGGAACCAAATGATTGGGGAGCCACCCTCGATGAACTATCCCGTTCGCTGTGATGGTCTCTAGTGCCGCCTCGGGATACCGAACGCCATGAATCCGCGCGCGTAAACCCAATTCTCCTACTGGGCGAATCAGAAATTCGTCTAACTCTCTGGTTCGTTCGTTGTCACCCCAATTGCCAATCCAAACGACGTCGCACTGCTTCTCAACATCCAGCATCGGCCGATAGAGATCGGTATCGGCGGCCTCGTGCCAGGTAAGCACCCGCCTGCCCCACCCGCGCTCGACATAGATCTCGCGGAGAATCTCGCCAAAAGCGAGTACGCCATCGAATCCATCGAGATGGAATTGGGCAAGCTCCTGTGGTGCCGTGATCGCCCGGTGATGTGTATCGTGAAACAACAGCGTGAATTTGCCGCCGAAGGCGCGACGGCTGCCGATCTGTGCGATTAAGTCAGGCGGATTCCATTCGTGCACGATCACGAGACCCGCACCGTCGAGGACCTCATCCAGATCGATCGAAGCGCCGTAGGTGCAGATCCTGACGCTCGGAACAAGTACGGCCGCCTGGCGCAACACCCCTTCTCCGCCGTCCTGCAGCGCGTTGGTGCGGCTCCAGCCGTCGGCGGGTTCGCAGATCACCACTTCATGTCCAAATCGCGCCAGTTCGCGCGCTACCCCACGGACAAAATGCGCGTTGCCGTTATTCCAGCACGAGGTGAAGGCGTGGCAGAAGAAAACCACTTTCATGCCGAAATCTCCCGAAGTTCCGGCGCCGACGAACGATCAAAGCCGCTCCTCAATAAGGTTTTGTACAGAGCGAGATAGGCGTCGACAGTGTTGCCGATCGAGTATCGGCGCGCACGGTCGGCGGCAAGGCCCTGCAGCCGCCTTCGCTGCACGTCGTCCTTGCAGAGCGCGTGCAGGCATGCGGTCAGCGCATCATTATCGCGCGGGTCGAAGAAAACGGCGGCACCGTCCCACAGCTCACGAAATGTCGGGATGTCGGACAGCACCAGCGCACATCCGGCGTTCGCCGCCTCCAGCACCGTCAGCCCGAAGGGCTCATACAACGCAGGAGCGACGAAAATCGAAGCCCTATCCATTTGGCGAAGCAGCGCCGGATGCGACAGTTCACCCAAGAACTCGGAGCCTCGCCCGGCAGACGGTGCCAAGCCTCCATCGATATTGGATGGGCCAGCAATCCTGACCGGCCAATCGAATCGAGATGCGCCAGACGCGAGTGCGGAGAGATTTTTCGCTTTGTCCCAGACCCGCCCGGCGCCGAGAATGAATGGCTCTTTGGCATCGGATCGAACGCCAGGGTCAGCGGAGCCGTTCCATATCCGTTGTCCCCTCGCCCTTAAAAGATACTGCTCCGCCAGCTGATCGCGGAAAGCGGATGTGGGAGCCACCCAGACGTCGGCATTCTGCAATCCGGCCTGGACGTTTGATGTGTAGATACGCCAGTCAGCACCTCGAAAATGCTGTGTTTCACCGCAGGCCACGGCCCAGCTGTTCACGCAGGAGTGAGCGACGAGTACGGTCGGTACCTTCCAATCGAAGGTCGCTTCGCGAAAGCCATTGAGATGGACCAGGTCAGGCCCAAACCGTTCTGCGAGTTCCTCAAGCACCGATCGTGCACGGCCGAGGTCGGCACCGCGCGGTTCTTGCCACTCCAGCGCCAGATCGGTCTCCATCAACGAAATACCGGGAGATCCCAAGATCATCTTGCGCTGCGCAGCGGCCGGCCTGGGCCCGAGTGTCACGAGCAGAACATGAAAGCCCCTGGCGCCGAGCGCGCGGGAAAGGGTTGCCGCAAATATCCAGACACCGCCGACGGCGTCTGTCGTCATCATGATGCGCGTACCGGGTTGTGGACTCATGGCCGCACCTCGAGCTGACGAAGCGGAATCGGGCGCTGCTCCTGCACATCGCTGAACCGGTCGAACAGTCCAAGGTAATAGTCATGGGCCCGCTCCCAGGCATGATCGTCCGGCTCGCCCCATAGCTTGCGGTAATCCGGAGATCCCGGATATGGATAAAGCGGAACAGGATCGTTGGCCCATACACCTGCGCGCTGCATTTTCTCGCGCCAGCGCTGCACGACCAGATCGTCGTCTTGCGGCACCTCGATGAGATTGGCTTGGACGAATGGCATATGACGTCTCGCTGTGACGAGGCGATCCGCCAGTTGATCGGTCGTCATCCGGCACTTCTTGGCCAGTAATTCTCTCCCCTCCGGCGTCAGGCTCTCCACTCCGGCTTCAATGGAGACGCAGCCGGCGCGGCCAAGCAGCTCGAGCATCTGCGGCTTCCACAGATCGATCCTGGTCTGAACTCCGAATTTCAGCCCGCGCAACACCAGCCCTTCCAGCAATTCGGCGTTAGGCAAAAAGATTTCGTCAATGAAATAGACGTACTCCACGCCCTGATGCCGAAGCGCGTCGACTTCTTCGAGAATGGCCGCGGGTGGACGTTTGCGATAGCCGTTTCGGAAATTATCCTTGGCGCAGAATGTGCAGCTATAGGGACAGCCGCGGGACGCTTCCACCTCTGCACCCGGCCCGACGGGCGTGGTCTCGAAGCGATGGTGGTGATGGTCGTGGCGGCGGATCATTTCATCCGGCCATCGAAGAGGAGGCTGGTCGATGAACGGCGCGGCCTGCGGTCCGCCATTGACACGAATCTCGCTGCCCCGCCGATAACAGGTGCCAGGAATATCCCATTCACCGTTTGCCAGACGCAGCAGGGTCGTCTCGCATTCGCCCATTACGACACAGTCGACCTGCAGCTTGCCCAGCGCAGCACGCGGCGTGGTGGATCCGTGCGGGCCCACAGCAACCAGCATCGGGGCCGCCTCCCGGAGCGCAAACGTGAGCTGTTGCGGAATTCGCAATTCGGGCGGCGCACAGCGCCAGAACAGATAGGTCGGCGCAGTCGTAATGACGACGATATCGGGTTTGAAAGCCTGAAGCTCCGCGCCGATATCAGCGATGGAAAGTCCGAACATATGCGCATCGAGCAATAGCGTCTTGTGCCCACCTTGTTCGAGCAGTTGCTGCGATATGCCGAGTTCGAGCGGCAGATGCGGTGAACGGCATCCGAAATAGATGCTCCCCTCGTATTGCCAATCCGGATTGATCAACGCGACCCGCGTCATACCCTCGCCTCCTTGGGCTCCGTCTCGGGCGAGCCAAATCGTTCCTCCAACCAATCGAGCAACGACTGAAGGCCCCTGCGAAGCGGTATTTGCGGCCGCCAACCGACAGCGGAGGCGATGGCTTCAACATTGGATGCGTACCAGGGCTGGTCTCCCGGCCGCCATTCCTCGAAGCTGAACGCGGGCGTGCTCCCGCGCATCCGGCCGATTTCGTCAATCAGCTCGAGCAGACTGACGGCGTTGTCGGGCCCGCCGCCAAGATTGAACACACGCCCACGGACGGTCTCGATGCTATCGAGAACTTCGAGCCAAGCCTGCACTGCATCGGAGACATGCAAAGCGTCCCGGACCTGCAATCCGTCGCCGAAGATGGT
>JAQGKJ010000042.1 GCA_028290165.1 Bradyrhizobium sp.
GCCGTGCTCGGCTGGGGCGTCGGCGGCATCGAGGCGGAAGCGGCGATGCTCGGCCAGCCGCTGTCGATGTTGCTGCCGGAAGTGGTCGGCTTCAAGCTCAAGGGGCAGCTCAAGGAAGGCGTCACCGCCACCGACCTGGTGCTGACGGTGACGCAGATGCTGCGCAAGCAGGGGGTGGTCGGAAAGTTCGTGGAATTTTTCGGCCCCGGCCTCGACCATCTCTCGGTCGCGGACAAGGCGACCATCGGCAACATGGCGCCGGAATATGGTGCGACCTGTGGCTTCTTCCCGGTCGATGCCGAGACCATCGATTATTTGAAAACCTCGGGCCGCAAATCTGACCGGGTCGCGCTGGTGACCGCCTATGCGAAGGCGCAAGGCCTGTTCCGCACCGCGAAATCTCCCGATCCGGTTTTCACCGAAACGCTGACGCTCGATCTCGGCGACGTCGTGCCGTCGATGGCCGGACCGAAACGCCCGGAGGGCCGCGTCGCGCTGCCGGCGGTCGCGGAAGGTTTCGCGGCTGCGATGGCAACCGAATACAAAAAGGCCACGGACGCCTCAAAACGCTATTCGGTGGAAAATCGCAATTTCGATCTCGGCCATGGCGACGTGGTAATCGCCGCGATCACCTCCTGCACCAACACCTCTAATCCGAGCGTCTTGATCGGCGCGGGACTGTTGGCGCGCAACGCGGCCGCCAAGGGTCTGACCGCAAAACCCTGGGTGAAAACCTCGCTGGCGCCGGGCAGCCAGGTGGTCGCCGAATATCTCTCCAATTCCGGACTGCAGCTCGATCTCGACAAGGTCGGCTTCAACCTGATCGGTTTTGGCTGCACCACGTGCATCGGCAATTCAGGCCCGCTGCCAGAAGAGATTTCGAAGTCGATCAACGACAACGGCATCATCGCCGCCGCGGTATTGTCGGGTAACCGCAATTTCGAAGGCCGCGTCAGCCCGGACGTGCAGGCCAACTATCTGGCCTCGCCGCCTTTGGTGGTGGCCTATGCACTGGCGGGCACTGTGACGAAGAATCTGGCGGTGGAGCCGATTGCCAACGGCAAGGACGGCAAGCCGGTTTATCTCAAGGATATCTGGCCGACGACGAAAGAGATCAACGCCTTGATGAAGAAGTTCGTCACGTCAGCCATCTTCAAGAAGCGCTACGCCGACGTGTTCAAGGGCGACACCAACTGGCGCAAGATCAAGACGGTGGAAAGCGAAACCTACCGCTGGAACATGAGCTCGACCTACGTGCAGAACCCGCCTTACTTCGAAGGCATGAAGAAAGAGCCGGAACCGATCGTCGATGTGGTCGATGCGCGGATTCTCGCGATGTTCGGCGACAAGATCACCACCGACCACATCTCGCCGGCCGGCGCGATCAAGCTGACATCGCCCGCCGGCAAATATCTGTCCGAGCATCAGGTGCGGCCCGCCGACTTCAACCAATACGGCACGCGGCGCGGCAACCATGAAGTCATGATGCGCGGCACCTTCGCCAATATCCGCATCAAGAATTTTATGCTGAAGGGCGCCGACGGCAACATCCCGGAAGGCGGCCTGACCAAGCATTGGCCCGACGGCGAGCAGATGTCGATCTACGATGCCGCGATGAAGTATCAGGCCGAGAAGGTGCCGCTGGTGGTGTTTGCCGGCGCCGAATACGGCAATGGCTCGTCGCGCGACTGGGCCGCGAAGGGCACCCGACTGCTCGGCGTGCGCGCCGTGATTTGCCAAAGCTTCGAGCGCATCCACCGCTCCAATCTCGTCGGCATGGGCGTATTGCCGCTGACCTTCGAGGACGGTGCATCCTGGCAGTCGATCGGGATGAAAGGCGATGAGACTGTAACTATACGGGGATTGCAGGGCGACCTGAAGCCGCGCCAGAAGCTGACGGCGGAGATCGTCTCCGGCAACGGCTCGCTGCAGCGTGTTTCGCTGCTGTGCCGGATCGATACGCTCGACGAGCTCGAATATTACCGCAACGGCGGCATCCTGCATTACGTGCTGCGTAAGCTGGCCGCGTGATTGTGATCGATGCTTCACCGCGAAGTGAGTGGCAGGTCAAAGGGAGGCGGCCTATGAAAGGCCGCCTTCTCGCGCTCGACGGGATGGCTTAATCAAAACGCCGTAAATTCTTAACGGCGATAACGGGGGCGTTGCTCGGTTTCCAGTATGACAGCGATGATGGCCTATCATTCTCTTTCGCGGTGGTTAGGTGCGCTTGGCGTCTGCGCGATCGTTGCAATCATCCGTCCGGCCCATGCCGACCCGCGTGCGGTGGTCGAGCTGTTCACCTCGCAGGGATGCTCCTCTTGCCCGCCTGCGGACAGGATCATCGGCGAGCTGGCCAAGGATCCCTCGATCATCGCGCTGAGCATGCCGATCGATTATTGGGACTATCTTGGCTGGAAAGACACGCTGGCGGATGCGCGGTTCAGCGAGCGCCAGAAGGCCTACTCCCATATGCGCGGCGACCGCGAGGTCTACACTCCGCAAGTCGTCGTCAACGGATCGACGCATGTGATCGGCAGCGATCGCGCCGGTATCGAGAGTGCGATCGGCAGCACCAAAAAAGCCGGCGGTGTGATGTCGGTGCCGGTGACGATGACGCTGTCGGGCAAGGAGATCAATGTCTCGGTCGCGGCTTCCAGCAGAGGTCCGGCGGCGATGCACGGCGAAGTCTGGATATGCTCGATCTCGAAAGCGATACCGATTTCGATTGGACGCGGTGAAAATCGCGGCCGCGAGATCACCTACCACAACGTGGTGCGCAACCTGCTCAAGGTCGGGGACTGGAACGGCAGCTCCGGCAGCTGGACCGTGCCCTTGGAAAATATTTCCCGCGAGGGCGTCGATGCCGCGGTGGTCTATGTGCAGGACGGCAATCGCGACAAGCCGGGCCCGATGCTAGGGGCGGCCTACACGTCGCTGCACTGAATTTCCAAACCCGTCGTTTCCAAAGCCGTCATTCCGGGATGGTCCGCAGGACCAGATGTACAATGGCACATCGCGGGACCCGTTGGCGCGCCCCGGAATGACGGTGATTGTTGTTGACGAGCGCCCCCCTCGTTTCATCGGCGGACACACCCCCCCAAAAAAGAAAAAGGACCAACTTTCATTGGCCCAGTGCGGGGGATAACTATTCTGCGAACAGGCCCGATCCTGACGACCCCGGGGGGCTGGGGGCTGAGGAATCCGGAACCGAAAGGACCGGGCCAACGTAGGATTCGTTTGTCGCAATTCACGAGGGCGGTCGCTGGGCGGAAGTGGGGCGGTATTATGATTCCGCTAACGTTCCCGTGACGGCCTGGATGGGCAATCGCGCATCAGGATTTCCGGCCCGACCGGGGTCGCGGACAATCCGCCGCGTGCGCCCTCTTGCAGCGGCCCGCCATTGGCGCAATCATGTCAGACAGATGAAATGACGAGGAGGCGCTCCATGAGTTCGATGTCGGAGGAAGCCGATCCAAGCGAGGTTCGCGCAGCGGCGCGCGTTGCCGCTGCGGGTCCATTGCCAAGCCGGGTGACGTTCAACCGTTTCGAACTCAATCGCATCCTGAATCTGTATGGGCGCATGGTCGCCGACGGCGAGTGGCGCGACTATGCCATTGATTTCCTGCGGGACCGCGCCGTGTTCTCGGTGTTCCGCCGCGCTTCCGAGGTTCCGATCTACCGCATCGAAAAAGATCCGCGGCTCGCGCGCAAGCAGGGCATTTACAGCGTGATCTCCGCGAGTGGGCTGATCCTGCGCCGCGGCCACGAGCTCGACCGCGTACTGCTCGTGATCGATCGCAAGCTGGCGGTGGTTTAGGGCCGATTACCATCGTCGGCCGGCAGCGTCGTCGCGCCCTCGCCAAGTGCGCGCTGCATCATCACAGTGTCGAGCCAGCGACCGAACTTGAAGCCGACATCCGGGTGGGTGCCGATCATCTGAAATCCGCATCGCCTATGCACGCCGATCGATCCGGCATTGGTGGAATCGCCGATCACCGCGATCATCTGGCGATAGCCGCACGCCTCGGATTCATCGATCAGCCGTTGCAGCAGTTGCATGCCGATGCCGCGCCGATGGATCGCGGGCCGAAGGTAGACCGAGTTCTCCACCGTGAAGCGATAGGCCGGCCGCGGCCGGTAGGCGCCCGCATAGGCATATCCGACCACGCGGCCCTCGAGGGCGGCGACGAAATAAGGAAAGCCGCCCTCCATCAGCACGCCAAAGCGCCGCGTCATCTCGTTTAGATCCGGAGGGATCAGCTCGAACGTCGCGGTGCCGTAAAGCACCGCCTGCTCGTAAATCTCCGTAATGGCCGGCAGGTCGGCCGCGGTCGTGGGCCTGATTTCGGGCGAGGACATTGGCGAAGATTATTTTTGCTTTCGGCAAAAGAAAAGCCCCGGCGGATAAGGCCGGGGCTTGGATTCGTCCGCTATTTTGCAGCGGTCAGTCGCGCTGACCGAGCAGCTGCAACAGCAGCGTGAACAGGTTGATGAAGTTCAAATAGAGCGACAGTGCACCGATGATCGACGCACGCTCCGCCACGACACCGCCCTGCGACGCATAGCCGTAGATATAATCGTTCTTCAGCCGCTGAGTGTCGTAGGCGGTGAGGCCCGCGAATACCAGCACGCCGACCACCGACACCACGAACTGCAGCATCGAGCTCGCCAAA
>JAQGKJ010000377.1 GCA_028290165.1 Bradyrhizobium sp.
ACGATCATCTTCCTGCGCGATCTGGTGACGGGTGGCGAAAACCTCGGCTTCACCTTCCAGATCATCGTGTGGCTGTGGTTCACGGTGCTGTTTGCGAATTTCGCCGAGGCGGTGGCGGAAGGCCGCGGCAAGGCGCAGGCGGACTCGCTGCGGAAAACCCGCACCGAGAGCCAGGCCAAGCTGCTGGCGGGTTCCGGCAATAGCTATAAGCTTGTCTCCGGCACCAGCCTGAAGGTCGGCGATGTCGTGCTGGTCGAAGCCGGCGACAATATTCCCTCCGACGGTGAGGTGATCGAGGGCGTCGCTTCCGTCAACGAGGCCGCAATCACCGGCGAATCCGCGCCCGTGATCCGGGAATCCGGCGGCGACCGCTCGGCGGTCACCGGCGGCACCCAGGTGCTGTCGGACTGGATCCGCGTCCGCATCACCGCGGCGCAGGGCTCGACCTTCATCGACCGCATGATCAAGCTGGTCGAAGGCGCCGAGCGGCAGAAGACGCCGAACGAGATCGCGCTCAACATTCTGTTGGCCGGCCTCACCATCATCTTCGTGTTCGCAACCGTCACGATCCCGAGCTACGCGGCTTACGCTGGTGGCCAGATCTCGGTCGTCATCCTGGTGGCGCTGTTCGTGACGCTGATTCCGACCACCATCGGCGCTCTGTTGTCGGCGATCGGCATTGCCGGCATGGACCGGCTGGTGCGCTTCAATGTGCTGGCGATGTCCGGCCGCGCGGTCGAGGCCGCCGGCGACGTCGACACGCTGCTGCTCGACAAGACCGGCACCATCACGCTCGGCAACCGCCAGGCGACGGCGTTTCGCCCGGTCCGCGGCGTGACCGAGCAGGAACTGGCGGACGCGGCGCAGTTGGCCTCGTTGGCCGATGAAACGCCGGAAGGCCGCTCGATCGTCGTGCTCGCCAAGGAAAAATACAACATCCGCAGCCGCGACATGGCGGAGCTTGCGGCGACCTTCGTTCCGTTCACGGCGCAAACCCGCATGAGCGGCGTCGATGCCGGCGCATCGTCGGTCCGCAAGGGCGCGGTCGATGCGATCCTGAATTACGTCGATGGCGGACCGTCACGAATCGTCGCATCGGGAAATGCCGCGCGCGTTCTCCAAAGCCCGATGTCGGAGGTGGCCCGCGAGATCCAGGCGATCGCGGACGAAATCTCCAAGGCGGGCGGCACGCCGCTCGCCGTCGCCAGGGACGGCCGTCTGCTCGGCATCGTCCAGCTCAAGGATATCGTCAAGGGTGGCATCCGCGAGCGTTTTGCCGAGCTGCGCCGCATGGGCATTCGCACCGTGATGATCACCGGCGATAACCCGATGACCGCGGCGGCGATCGCGGCGGAAGCCGGCGTCGACGATTTTCTCGCCCAGGCGACGCCTGAGGACAAGTTGAAGCTCATTCGTGACGAGCAGGCCAAGGGCAAGCTGGTCGCGATGTGCGGCGACGGCACCAACGACGCCCCGGCGCTGGCGCAGGCCGACGTCGGTGTCGCCATGAACACCGGCACCCAGGCGGCGCGCGAGGCTGGCAACATGGTCGACCTCGATTCCAATCCGACCAAACTGATCGAGGTGGTCGAGATCGGCAAGCAGCTCTTGATGACGCGTGGCGCGCTGACCACGTTCTCGATCGCCAACGACGTCGCGAAATATTTCGCCATCATTCCCGCGATGTTCCTGGCGTTCTATCCGCAGCTCGCCGTGCTCAACATCATGCATCTGGCGAGCCCGCAAAGCGCCATCCTGTCGGCGATCATCTTCAACGCCTTGATCATCATCGCGCTGATCCCGCTGGCCTTGAAGGGCGTCGCCTATCGCGCCATCGGGGCCGGTGCGCTGCTGCGCCGTAACCTGATGGTCTATGGCGTCGGCGGCATCATCATTCCGTTTATCGGCATCAAGGCGATCGACCTCGTCGTCGCCGCCTTGCACCTGGCATGAGGAGACCTGTCATGTTGAAAGAAATTCGCCCCGCCATCCTCATCCTCGTCTTGCTGACGGTGATTACGGGTCTCGCCTATCCGCTGGCCATGACCGCGATTGCGGGCGTGATCTTCCCGAAACAGGCGCAAGGCAGCCTGATCGAACGGGACGGCAAGGTGGTCGGCTCCGCCTTGATCGGCCAGGAGTTCAAGGACGACAAATATTTCCATGGCCGCCCCTCGGCGACAACGGCGCCGGACCCGGCCGATTCCACCAAAACCGTGCCGGCGCCCTACAACGCGGCCAATTCGGGCGGCTCCAACCTCGGCCCGACCAGCAAGGCGCTGGACGACCGGGTCAAGCAAGACGTCGACAAGCTGAAGGCCGAGAATCCGAACACGCCCGTTCCGATCGATCTCGTCACCACCTCCGGCAGCGGCCTCGATCCCGAGATCTCGCCGGAGGCAGCGCTATTCCAGGTGCCGCGTGTCGCAAAAGCGCGGAATATGCCGGAAGACCGCATTCGTGCGCTGGTCACTGCCAACACGGAAGGCCGCCTTATCGGGCTGCTGGGCGAGCCGCGGGTCAATGTACTGGAGCTGAATCTGGCTTTGGACGCGGCTGCCTCCAAATGACGGAGGCTAGGATGCGCCGGGCCTAACGACTATATTTGCCGTATGGCCCAGCCGCGCCGCGATTCCCTGCAACGTCCCTCGCCGGAAGCCCTGCTGGAAGCAGCCCGGCGCGAGGACAGCCGCGCCGGTCGGCTCAAGATCTTCGTCGGCGCCGCCCCCGGCGTCGGCAAGACCTACGAGATGCTGCAAAGCGCCCATGCCAAACTGAAGGCCGGCGCCGACGTCGTGGTCGGGGTCGTCGAGACCCACGGGCGGGCGGAGACCGAAGCGCTGCTGCACGGCCTTGAAGTTCTTCCGCGCAAACGGCTCGAATACAAGGACCAGATCCTCGAGGAGATGGATCTCGACGCGCTGATTGCGCGCCATCCGCAGATCGCGCTGGTCGACGAGCTCGCCCACACCAACGCACCGGGCAGCCGCCATCCGAAGCGCTATCTCGACGTCGAGGAACTGCTCTC
>JAQGKJ010000388.1 GCA_028290165.1 Bradyrhizobium sp.
GGGTGTATCAGGGCAGGCTGGGGCAGGTCGCGCCTGCCGTTCTCAATGCGATGGAGCGGGTAACGATCGGCGATCTCAAGCCCGATTTGACCATCATTCTCGATGTTCCCGTAGAGGTCGGCATGCAGCGCGCCGCGCAACGCCGCGGCAGCGCAGCGCCCGACCGGTTCGAGGCGGAAGACGTCAAATTTCATCAGGAGCTGCGCGACGCCTACCGGCAGATCGCCGCCAGCGAACCGCAGCGATGCGTGCTGATCGATGCCAGCGCCGACCCCGCCACGGTCGCCGCCAATGTATGGGCGGCCTTGCGCGACCGTTTCTTCGCAACCGGCGCCGCCAGTGTGGCCAATTCAGTATGAGCGCCCGTCAGGTCGAACCGCAGATTGCAGCCGTGCAGCCGCGGGAAACCACCGCTCTGTTCGGGCATCGCGAAGCCGAGGCGGCCTTGTTGAACGCCTACCGCAGCGGGCGTATTCCGCACGCCTGGCTGATCGGCGGCGCCCAGGGCATCGGCAAGGCGACATTGGCCTATCGTTTGGCGCGCTTCGTGCTCGCCCACCGCAATCCGCTTGCAGTCGATGTGCAGGCTGCCGAAACGCTCTATGTCGATCCGTCGGATCCGGTCGCGCGCCATGTTGCGGCCGGCGCCCATGGCGGCCTGCTCACGCTGGAACGCTCGCTCAACGACAAGGGTGTGCTGCGCACCGTGATCACCGTCGACGAGACCCGCGAGACCAGTCCATTTTTCGGCTCGACCGCGGCGGTGGCGGGCTGGCGGATCTGCGTCGTCGATACCGTCGACGAACTCAATCCGAACGCCGCCAACGCGCTTCTGAAAATTCTCGAAGAACCGCCACAGCAGTCGCTGTTCCTGCTCGTCAGCCATGCGCCGGCGCGGGTGCTGCCGACGATCCTGTCGCGCTGCCGGAAACTCTCGTTGCGGCCGCTTGCGACCTCAGACGTCGTCGCCGCGGCCGCGCAGGCCGCCGGCATCGCAGTCGACGATCCTGCGCTCGCGGAAGCTGCGGCAGCGGCGGAGGGGAGTGTCGCCCGCGCGCTGACCTTGCTTGGCGGCGATGCCCTGAAGCTGCAGCAGCGGACCGCGGCGCTGCTGGCGACGCTGCCGCGGGTCGATCCGCGCGAACTTCATGCGCTCGGCGATGCGCTCGGCGGCAGCGACCGGGTGGCGCTTGCGGCCTTCATCGACAGCGTCGATCGCTGGGTCAACGAGCGCCTGCGCAGCGACGATATCAATGCCAATGCGAACCTGCCCCGCCTTGCACGGCTGGCGGAGGTGTGGGAAAAGATCAACCGCGCCGCGCGCGACACCGCAGAATACAATCTGGAGCGAAAACCGCTGGTTTTCTCGGTGTTCGGGCTGCTTGCGGAAGCAACGCGGTAGGGCGCTCCACCGATTTTCAACCCCGACAATCGTGTTTGAGCCATAAGGGAATTCGTGGTGGCGAAGCCTAAGAAGAAAACCTCCAAAAAAAGCAGGGCGAAGGGCGCCGGCAAATCGGCTCGCACCAGGGCTGCCAAGGCGTCGGGGGCGAAAAAGCGCGCGAAGACGAGCAAACGCGGGGTACGAAAAACGACCAGGAAAACAGCAAAGAAAGCTGCAAAAAGGACAGCCAAAAAGACGATCAACAGAACCGCGGCTGCGAAGAAGGCCGCCAAAAGGCCGGCGAAGAAAGCAAACAAGCGCGGCTCGACACCTGACAAGGCGAGCATTGCCGCAAAGCCGTCGCCGGCCGCGGCCAAAAAGGCCGTCGTCAAGCCGAAGCCCGCGACCAACAAGGCAACAATGGCTCCAACGGCAAATCCCACGCCAGCGCCGTCTGGCGGAAACACCTTCTACATCACGACCGCCATCGCATATCCGAATGGCCTGCCGCATATCGGCCATGCCTATGAGGCGATCGCGACCGATGCGCTGGCGCGGTTTCAACGACTCGACGGCAAGGATGTGTTCTTTCTGACCGGCACCGACGAACACGGCCTCAAGATGATGCAGACGGCCGAGGCTGAAAAGCTGCCGACGCTGGAGGTCGCGACCCGTAATGCGCTGCGGTTCAGGGAGATGGATGAGCGGTTGAACGTCTCGTTCGACCGTTTCATCCGCACCACCGAACAGCAGCACCATCGCTCCAGCCAGGAAATCTGGAAGCGGATGGCCGATAATGGCGACATTTATCTCGATAGCTATGCCGGCTGGTATTCGGTGCGCGACGAGGCCTATTACGCCGAAGACGAAACCGTGCTGGGCGAAGACAATGTACGGCGCGGCCCGCAGGGCACGCCGGTCGAATGGGTCGAGGAGAAGAGTTATTTCTTCAAATTGTCGGCCTATCAGGATCGGCTGCTGGCGCTCTATGCGAGCCAGCCGGATTTCATCGGCCCGGACTCGCGCAAGAACGAAGTTATAAGTTTTGTCAAAAGCGGATTGCGGGATCTGTCGATTTCGCGAACGACATTCGACTGGGGCGTCAAGGTTCCCGGCGACCCCGAGCACGTCATGTATGTCTGGGTCGACGCGCTGACCAACTACATCACCGGCGTCGGATTTCCCGACGAGAGCGATCCGAACTGGCGTTACTGGCCGGCCGACGTTCACATCATCGGCAAGGACATCATCCGCTTCCACGCGGTGTACTGGCCGGCGTTCCTGATGTCGGCGGGGATTGAGTTGCCAAAGCGGGTCTATGCCCACGGCTTTCTGTTCAGCCGCGGTGAGAAAATGTCGAAGTCGCTCGGCAATGTCGTCGACCCCTTCAATCTTGCCGATCAATACGGCGTCGACCAGGTACGTTATTTCTTCCTGCGTGAGGTGCCGTTTGGGCAGGATGGCAACTATAATCACGAGGCGATTGTCGCGCGCATCAATGCCGATCTGGCCAATGATCTCGGCAATCTGGCGCAGCGCTCGCTGTCGATGATTGCAAAGCAGTATCAGGGCGTGTTGCCCGAGCCCAGCGAATTCAGCGACAACGACAAGGCGATCCTGGCGCAAACCGATGGCATGATCGCACTGGCCCGGAGTGCGATGGCGACCCAGCAGATTCATCAGGCGCTCAATGCGGTCTGGGCGGTGGTCGCGGAAGCCAACCGCTATTTCGCGGGCGAAGCGCCGTGGGCGCTGGCGAAGACCGATCCGCAGCGCCAACGCACCGTGCTGTACGTGACCGCTGAGGTCGTGCGCCAGATCGCCATTCTGGCGCAGCCCGTGATGCCGGAATCGTCGGCGCGGCTGCTCGACATGCTCGGCATTCCAGCCGATCTGCGGAATTTCGCGGTCCTGGGCGGCGCCAGCCGCATCAAGCCGGGCACTCAGCTGCCGACACCCACCGGAATCTTTCCGCGCTATATCGAACCGAGCGCTGCCTGAACAGTTGGGAAACGATGCTCGTCGACAGCCACTGCCATCTCGATTTTCCCGATTTCGCCGATGATCTCGACGGCATCGTGGCGCGCGCTGCGGCCGCCGGCATTGGACGTATCGTCACCATCTCGACGCGGGTCAGGCGGCTTGGCGCGCTGCTCGATATCGCCGGGCGGTATCCAAGTGTCTATTGCTCAGTCGGCACGCATCCACATCACGCCGATGAGGAAGATGGAATTCCTGCGGCCGAACTGATCGAACTGACCGGTCACCCCAAGGTCGTGGCGCTGGGCGAAGCGGGGCTCGATTATTTCTACGACAACGGCTCGCCCGAGGCGCAGGCGCGCGGCTTTCGCGCCCATATTGCGGCGGCCCGTGCGACCGGCCTGCCGCTGGTGATCCATACCCGCGAGGCCGACGAGGATTGCGGCCGCATCCTCGAGGATGAAATGGCAAAAGGATCGTTTCGCGCGGTGCTGCATTGCTACACCGGCGGGCGGGAACTGGCGATGAAGGCGATCGCCCTGGGCCTTTCGATTTCATTCACGGGCACTCTGACCTTCAAGAAGTCGCAAAGCTTGCGCGACCTCGCAGCCGCGCTCCCGGCCGATCGGATCATGGTGGAGACCGACGCGCCGTATCTGGCGCCTGGCAAGTTTCGCGGCAAGCGCAACGAGCCTTCTTATGTGGTCGAAATCGCCAGGGTGCTGGCGGAGACGCGCGGGGTCTCGCTTGAAGAGATTTCGCGCCAGACCACGGAGAACTTCTTTCGCCTGTTCTCGAAAGTGCCATCTCCGGAAGCGATGGCATGACGCTGAGCCTGACAATTCTCGGCTGCGGATCCTCGGCCGGCGTTCCCCGTCCTGCGCTTGGCTGGGGCGCCTGCGATCCCAAAAATCCAAAAAACCGCCGCCGCCGCTGCTCGTTGCTCGCCGAGCGGACTTCTGATCATGGCGTGACTCGAATCCTGATCGATACCTCGCCCGATCTGCGCGAGCAGTTGATCGATACCGATGTCGATCACATCGACGCGGTGTTTTTGACCCATCAACATGCCGACCAGACTCATGGCATGGATGATTTGCGTTCAGTCGTGCTGCATCAGCGCCGGCGCATTCCGGTGTATCTGAACCAGTCGACCGCGGACGATATCATGCAGCGGTTTTCCTATTGCTTCGTATCGCCGCCGGGCAGCGACTATCCGCCGATCCTGGACCACCATTCGATTGAAACTGGCGAAAGTCGCAGCATCGAAGGCAAGGGTGGCCCGGTGACGCTTTCCGCGTTCATCATGCAACACGGCAATATCCCTGCGCTCGGTTATCGCATTGGCGATGCCGCCTATACGCCCGATGTCAGCGACATCCCGGCCGAGAGCTGGCCGTACTTGAGGGATCTCGATCTCTGGATCATCGACGGATTGCGCTATGCGCCGCATCCGAGTCACTTCAGCGTCGACGACGCGCTGTCCTGGATCGACCGTTTCAAGCCGCGCCGCGCCGTCCTCACCAACATGCATTCCGATCTGGATTACGAG